>NZ_JBEYFC010000077.1:0-26164 GCF_040634175.1 Streptomyces sp. NPDC007162 | reverse complement strand
GTGTCGGCCGACGCCTCGGCCATGGCCGCGCGGTACAGCTCGAAGTGGCTGGTAAAGCCGCCGGAGGCGAAGGCGTCCCCGAGCCAGAAGTTGTAGCTGCCGGCGACCTCGTTGGCGATGTCGGAGAACGTCGCCGTGCCCTTGTCGGCCGCGACCACCAGGTAGGTGTCGTCCTCGTCGTGCCGGACCACGTCCTGCGGGGGCACGACCTCGCCGGCCACCATGTTGTCGGTGATGTCGAGCAGCGCGGAGATGAACGTCTTGTAGCTGGCGATGCCCTCCGCGAGCCACGCGTCCCGGTCCTTGGCCGGGTCCGGCAGCTGCTTGGCGACGAAGCCGCCCTTGGCGCCGACCGGCACGATGACGGTGTTCTTCACCATCTGCGCCTTGACCAGGCCGAGGATCTCGGTGCGGAAGTCCTCACGCCGGTCGGACCAGCGCAGACCGCCGCGCGCGACCTTGCCGAAGCGCAGGTGCACACCTTCGACACGCGGCGAGTACACCCAGATCTCGAACGCCGGGCGGGGCGCCGGGAGGTCGGGGATGGCCTGCGGGTCGAACTTCATGGACACGTAGGAGTGCGGCTTGCCGACCGCCGTCTCCTGGAAGAAGTTGGTGCGCAGCGTCGCCTTGATGACGGTCAGGAAGGAGCGCAGGATGCGGTCCTCGTCGAGGCTCGCCACCTGGTCGAGGGCCGCGTCCAGCTCTTCGAGGAGGGCGTCGACGATCTCCAGGCCGGCCTTCTGCCGGTCCGGCGACATCCGCGCCTCGAACAGGGAGACGAGCAGCCGGGTGGTGTGGACGTTGTGGCGGAGCGTGGTCTCCATGTAGTCCTGGCTGAACGTGGAGCCGGCCTGCCGCAGGTACTTGGCGTACGCCCGCAGGACCATCGCCTGCCGCCAGGTCAGCCCGGCGCTCAGCACCAGCGCGTTGAACCCGTCGTTCTCCGCCTGGCCGGTCCAGGTCGCCGCGAACGCCTCCTGGAACCTCTCCCGGCCGTCGTCGCCCAGGTAGTCGCCGCTCGCGGCACCCGAGGACTTCGGCATGCGCAGCCCGAAGTCGTAGATCCACGCGGTGGTCCGGTCCGAGCAGCGCAGCTCGTACGGCCGCTCGTCGATCACCTCGACACCGAGCGTGTTGAGGACCGGCAGCACCGCGGACAGGGAGATCGCCGCGCCCTTGCGGTAGATCTTGAAGCGGCGCTCGCCGGGGGCGGCGCCCACCGGCTCGTAGAGGCTGAGGGCGCAGTCGTTGCCCGTCTCCTCGGTGAGCCGCTCCAGGTGGACGAGGTCGGCGACCGCCGCGCGCGGGGTGTGGTCGGCCTTGTAGCCCTCGGGGAACGAGTTGGTGTACCTGCGCTGCAGCTCGGCCGCGCGCTCCTCGCCGAGCTCCGCGTTGAGCGCCTCGGCGAAGCCGTCGGCCCAGGAGCGGGCCGCCTCGACCAGGCGGGCCTCGATGCGGTCCTTGTCGACGTCGGACAGCTCGGGCAGTCCGGTGCCCTGCGGGACGCGGACCACGAAGTGCAGCCGGGACAGGATCGACTCGGTGTTCCAGGCCGTGAAGTCGACGCTGGTACCGCCGAGTTCCTCCTTGAGGATGTCGATGATGCGCAGCCGGACGCCGGTGGTGTAGCGGTCGCGGGGCAGGTAGACGAGGGCCGAGTAGTAGCGGCCGTACTCGTCCTGGCGCAGGTAGAGACGGAGCCGGCGGCGTTCCTGGAGGTAGAGGACGCTCGTGACGATCGACTCCAGCTCCGCGACCGGAGTCTGGAACATGTCGTCGCGCGGGTAGGTCTCCATGATCTGGAGCAGGTCGCGGCCGTCGTGGCTGTTGGGCGAGAACCCGGCCCGCTCCAGGACCGCGTCGACCTTGCGGCGGATGACCGGCACCCGGCGCACCGACTCGGTGTACGCGGCGGACGAGAACAGCCCCAGGAAGCGCCGCTCACCGACCACGTTGCCGTCGGCGTCGAACTTCTTGACGCCGACGTAGTCCAGGTACGACGGCCGGTGCACGGTCGCCCGGCTGTTCGCCTTGGTCAGGACGAGGAGCTTGTGCTCGCGGGCCTTGGCGCGCGCGTCGGCCGGGAGCCGCTCGAAGGACGGGCTGACGGGGTGGCCCTCGTCGACGGCGTGGTGCGGGTCGGAGCGCAGGATGCCGAGGCCGGTGCCGGGCACGGCGGCCAGGGAGTCGTCCTCGCGCAGCTGGTACTCGCGGAAGCCCAGGAAGGTGAAGTGGTCGGCGGCCAGCCAGCGCAGCAGCTCGCGGGCCTCCTCGACCTCGGGGCGCGGCAGGTCGGCGGGGACCGGCTCGTCACCGAGCTGCTCGGCGACCCGGGCGGCGCACTCCCGCATCTTCTCCCAGTCCTCGACGGCCTCACGGACGTCGGACAGGACGCGCAGCAGGTCGGCGGTGATCTGCTTGAGGTCGGCGCGGTCGGTCTCGCGGTCGATCTCGACGTGGATCCACGACTCGAAGTGCGTGTCGTGCGGCAGGTCCTCGCCGGCGACCGGGGTGGGCAGCACCTCGATCAGCTTGCCGGTGAGGTCGCGGCGGACGACGAACTGGGGGTGGATGACGACGTGGATCCCGCGCCCCTGCCGGGTCAGCTCGTTGGTGACCGAGTCGACGAGGAAGGGCATGTCGTCGGTGACGACCTCCACCACGGTGTGGCTGCAGGTCCACCCGTTCTCCTCGACGGTCGGGGTGTGGACCCGGACGTTGGCGGTGCCCTGCGGGCGGGTCTCGGCGAGACGGTAGTGCGAGACGGCGGCGCCGAAGACGTCGACCGGGTCGCGGTCGGCCAGGTCCTCCGGTGCGGTGTGCAGGTAGTAGCGCTGGAGGAACGTGAGGACGGACTCCTGGTCCACCTCTCCCGTGGTCCCGGTCGGTAGGTGGCCCCCGGCCGGGCTGTTCTCAGCTACCCGGGCGGCCCGATCGAGCAGCTCGGCCTTGGCTTCGTCCAGCTTGGTCTGCATTGTCCTCTGGCTCCTGTCGCGCGCCATTGCGTGACGTAGAAGGAAGTACGGGCTCTTCCCCCTGCGGCTCGACGCCACGGCCGGGGTCTCCGGTCTGCTTCGACGCTATGCCGCAGGGTGAGACGAGCGGGGGGTATTCGGCCATTCTCGACGGGCCCCGAGGGTGTGACGTCGCTCTCGGCGCCACCACTGCCAGGGCCGTCATCGACGCCCTCCGCCCGAGAAGACCAGCGACCGCCACCCGGTCACGGAGTTGTTCCGTGCTCACCGGGCGCAGGGCAGGGGCGTCGGCGCCCCCGCGAACTATCGCGCTGATCACGCCACCAGGCTATCGCCCATGACCGGGGGCCCGTCATGAGCCGTATGTGTACAAAACAGGGGGTGCAAGTTTGACGTTCTGCACAGCGACGACCGCCCACGCAGGCAATACCGCGGTAAAACGGCGCCCCCTGAGCCTCCGGCTCACGCCGCGAGTCTCTCCGCCTCCTCGACCGCCTCCGCCAGCGAGTCCACCACCGGCACGCCGGCCTCCTCAAGGCTCGCCCGGCCGTGTGACCCCCCGGTGTACAGCACGGCCTTCGCGCCCGCCGCCCGCGCGGCCACCGCGTCGTCCGCCGCGTCCCCGATCACCACGGTCCGGCCGGGCGCCACCTCCTCCAGCTGCCGCAGGTGCCGCACCATGTGCTCGGCCTTGCTGCCCCCGGACGGGCCGATCCGCCCCTCCACCCGCAGGAAGTGCGGCTCGATGCCGAACCCGCGCACCAGCGGCACGAGTTCGTCGTGCACGTACATGCTCAGCAGCGACTGACTGTGCCCCACCGCACGCCACCCGGCCAGCAGCTCGGCCGCCCCCTCGGTCAGCCCGCACCGGCCTCGGTGCTCGGCGTAGTACCGGTGGAAGATCTCGTCCATGACCTCCCACTCGGACTGCGTCGGCAACCGCCCCATCAGCCGCTCGTAGAACTTCGGCACCGGCACGCAGTACAGCGCCCGGTACTGCTCCAGCGTGATCGGCGCCAGGCCCAGCTCGGCCGAGGCCGCGTTCGTCGCCCCGATGATCGCGTCGTTGTCGTGGAACAGGGTCCCGTTCCAGTCCCAGACGATGTGTGCGCGTTCGTGCTTCCCCATGCCGAAAAAGCTACCCGCCGTCACTGACAAGGAAGCGGTTCCCGTGGGTGTCAGCGGTTCCCGTGGGTGTCAGCGGTTCCCGTGGGTGTCAGCCGAGTCCCACCAGGTGGGGGATCTCCTGCGTGGCGTACCAGAGCAGTTCGTGGTCCTCGGCCCCGTCCACCACGAACTGCGCGTCGTCGTCCCCGCCGTCCGCGGCCGGCAGCGCTCCGGCCGCCGCGGTCACGTCCTCCTGCGCGTCGTCGGAGTCGACGTGCACGGCGGCCGCCTTGGTCAGCGCCACCGTCGTGGCCACCCGCACCTCGCCCAGGGCCGCCGGGTCGAGGCCACGGTCCGGGTCGGCCGCCGCCGCGCCGTCGGGTACGTCCACGGCGACCACGACCCGGCGCCGCGGCGCGTCCGGGGCGGCGGCCAGCAGCCGCAGGGAGGCCAGCGCGGCGCGGTTGAGCGCGGCGTACTCCAGTTCCTCCAGGTCGTCGGAGAGGTACCACTCGCGCAGGGCGGGCGTGACGGCGTAGGCGACGAACGGACCGGTCCCCAGCTCGCCCGTCTTGTACGCCTCGGCGAGCGCGGGGAGGGTCAGGGGGACGTAGACGCGCATGCTGGCCGCTCTCTCTGGACGCTTCGACTCTGCCGGTGCCGCTGCCCCGAAAGCCGTCCGGCCTTCTGGAGCCCCCCGAAGACCGCCAGGCCCTGCGGAGGGTCTCCCGAAAGACCGCCGCGTCTTTCGGAGGAGGCCTCCCGAAGACCGCCAGGCCTTCCGAAGGCACCTCCCGAGGATCGCCGGAGCTTCCGGGGAGGGCCTTCAGGATACGTGCGGGCGTCCCCTTTCGGGTCCCGGGTGGTGACTCCGCAGGCGTCCACCCGGCGCCCCTCGATTCACCCGGTCCCGCCGCCTGCCCGGCGGGTTTTCCCCACCCGCGACCACTCGGATAGGTGATTTTCCCGGGCCCCCGACACGGGCCGCCCTCGCCTTGCCGCCGCCGTCCCGGCCCCCGTACAAGATCCCCAACCTCAAGTTACCGCCTGGTACCAGCCGGGCCGCCGAACGGGGACCCCCCATGAACAAGGTCATGACCAGGACCGCCCAGCCCCGCCCCACCGCCACCCGCCCGCCCGGCCGCCGCGATTCCCGCCGCCCCGGCGCCCCCGCGTCCCGCAGGCCGCTCAGCCCACCGGCGACCCCGGCCGGCCCACGGCCCACCGACCTCTTCGCGGAGCGTCTGCTGGCCGTCCTGAGCGGCCGCCGTCCGGTCCACTGGATGCTCCGGCACACCGCGGGCCCCGCCTACGACGACCTGGCCCGCCTCGCCGAACACGGCCCCCTGCGCACCCGCGGGACCGACCCCGTCGTCCGCGACATCGGCTACTTCGTCCCCCGCACCGGCGCCCTGGAAGTCTTCGCCCGCATCGCGGCAGGCGACCAGCTCCGCGCCATGGCCTTCCGCCTGGAACAGGGCCCCGACCTCCGCTGGCGCTGCACCGCAGTGGAACTGGGCGGCCCCCGCCCGCCCCGGGCCGACTGAGAAGCGAGGACCAGCACCAAGCCGCACCGACGTCGGGGACCGCACGGGACCCGGGGCCCGCGGGCCCCGGACGGCCCCGCCCACCGCGGGACGGCCGCAAGCGCCGCAGACAGCAGACCGGCCAAGGGGCAGCTCGGGACCGGGACCGGGACCGGGACGGTCGCGGCCGTGTCGAGGCGGCCAAGGGGGCGTGGCGGGCAGGCCATGCAGGCGTCCCAGGTCCGGGCGGGACCGCACCGGGGCCGCACGCCCGCCACCGGACCGCCGAGAGGCCGCTGGAAAGCAGGCCGGTGTGCCGGGATCGTGCGGGCCGGGGGCGGGCGGCGCTCGGGCCGGTGCCGCGCCTTGTGGGCGCCTCGGCCGGTTTGCCGCCCGGGCGGGGCGGGGCCGTGGGCCTGCGTCACGGGAACGCGGCGGTGCGCCTCTCCCGGGCGTCGGCGCGCGGCACATGCCGAAGGGCCGGCCCTCCCCATCGGGATGGCCGGCCCCAGTGAAGCGCTGTCGGCGCCGTCACTTCCTGCGGCGGCTGCCCTTCGCCTGCTTGCGGCGCTCCGCGCGGGTCAGGCCGTCGGCCTCGGAACGGGCCGGCTTCTCGTCGTCGTAGTCGAAGTCACCCTCGACGAGGCCGCCCTCACCGTCCACGGTGGCCGCGGAGAAGTGCATGCCCCGCCGCTGCGGCGCCTCCAGGCCCTTGGCACGGATCTCGGGACGCGAGGAACCCGCCTGCGCCGGCACCGCGTCCTGGACACCTTCCGCGGCCGCCCCGGTGTCCTCGACCGGGACCTCCTCGACCTGCTGCTCGACCTGGACCTCCAGGTTGAACAGGTAGCCGACGGACTCCTCCTTGATGCCGTCCATCATCGCGGTGAACATGTCGAAGCCCTCGCGCTGGTACTCGACCAGCGGGTCCTTCTGGGCCATCGCGCGCAGGCCGATGCCCTCCTGGAGGTAGTCCATCTCGTAGAGGTGCTCGCGCCACTTGCGGTCCAGGACCGACAGCACGACCCGGCGCTCCAGTTCACGCATGATCTCGGAGCCGAGCTGCGTCTCACGCGAGGCGTACTGCTCGTGGATGTCGTCCTTGATGGACTCGGAGATGTACTCGGCGGTCAGGCCCGCACGGTCGCCGGCCGCCTCCTCCAGCTCCTCGATGGTGACCTTCACCGGGTAGAGCTGCTTGAAGGCGCCCCACAGCCGGTCGAGATCCCAGTCCTCCGGGAAGCCCTCGGCGGTCTCCGCACCGACGTACGCGTCGATCGTGTCGTCCATGAAGTGCTGGATCTGCTCCTGCAGGTCCTCGCCCTCCAGGACCCGGCGGCGCTCGCCGTAGATGACCTCGCGCTGCCGGTTGAGCACCTCGTCGTACTTCAGGACGTTCTTACGGGTCTCGAAGTTCTGCTGCTCGACCTGCGACTGCGCCGACGCGATCGCGCGGGTGACCATCTTGTTCTCGATCGGCACGTCGTCCGGCACGTTCGCCATGGACATCACGCGCTCGACCATCTGGGCCTTGAACAGGCGCATCAGGTCGTCGCCGAGGGAGAGGTAGAAGCGGGACTCGCCGGGGTCGCCCTGACGGCCGCTGCGGCCGCGCAGCTGGTTGTCGATCCGGCGGGACTCGTGCCGTTCGGTACCGAGGACGTAGAGCCCGCCGAGGTCCTTGACCTCCTCGAACTCCGCCTTCACCGCCTGCTGGGCCTTCTCCAGGGCGGCGGGCAGCGCGGCCGCCCACTCCTCGATGTGCTCCTCGGGGTCGAGGCCGCGCTGGCGCAGCTCCGCCTCGGCGAGGTCCTCGGGGTTGCCGCCGAGCTTGATGTCGGTACCACGGCCGGCCATGTTGGTGGCCACCGTCACGGCGCCCCGGCGGCCGGCCTGCGCCACGATCGACGCCTCCCGCTCGTGGTGCTTGGCGTTGAGCACCTCGTGCTGGATACCGCGCTTGGAGAGCTGCTGCGAGAGGTACTCCGACTTCTCGACGGAGGTCGTGCCGACCAGGATCGGCTGACCCTTCTCGTGCTTCTCCGCGATGTCGTCGACGACCGCCTCGAACTTGGCGACCTCGGTGCGGTAGATCAGGTCCGACTGGTCCTTGCGGACCATCGGCCTGTTCGTCGGGATCGGCACCACGCCGAGCTTGTAGATCTGGTGGAACTCGGCGGCCTCGGTCATGGCCGTACCGGTCATGCCGGACAGGCCGGGCTGTTCCTTGCCGTTGTGGTCGTGGCGCTTGTAGAGGCGGAAGAAGTTCTGCAGGGTGATCGTGGCGAGGGTCTGGTTCTCGTCCTTGATGTCCACCCCTTCCTTCGCCTCGATCGCCTGGTGCATGCCCTCGTTGTAGCGGCGGCCGGCGAGGATACGGCCGGTGTGCTCGTCGACGATCATGACCTCGCCGTCCATGACGACGTAGTCCTTGTCCTTCTTGAAGAGCTCCTTCGCCTTGATGGCGTTGTTCAGGTAGCCCACCAGAGGGGTGTTCACCGACTCGTAGAGGTTGTCGATGCCCAGCCAGTCCTCGACCTTGGAGACACCGGACTCGTGGATGGCGACCGTGCGCTTCTTCTCGTCGACCTCGTAGTCGCCGGTCTCCTCGATGCCCTTGAGCGGGTTGCCGGCCTCGCCCTTCTTCAGGCGCAGGACCAGCTTGGCGAAGTCGCCGTACCACTTGGTGGCCTGGTCGGCCGGGCCGGAGATGATCAGCGGCGTACGGGCCTCGTCGACCAGGATGGAGTCGACCTCGTCGACGATGGCGAAGTTGTGGCCGCGCTGGACCAGTTCGTCCTGGGCCCACGCCATGTTGTCGCGCAGGTAGTCGAAGCCGAACTCGTTGTTCGTGCCGTAGGTGATGTCGGCGGCGTACTGCTCACGGCGCTGGGCCGGCGTCATGTTGGCCAGGATGCAGCCGACGGTCAGGCCGAGGAACTTGTGGACGCGGCCCATCATCTCGGAGTCGCGCTCGGCCAGGTAGTCGTTGACCGTGATGAGGTGCACGCCCTTGCCGGCCAACGCGTTCAGGTACGCGGGCAGGGTGCCGACGAGGGTCTTGCCCTCACCGGTCTTCATCTCGGCCACGTAGCCGAGGTGGAGGGCCGCGCCGCCCATGATCTGCACGTCGTAGTGGCGCTGGCCGAGGACGCGCTTGGCGGCCTCGCGGACGGTCGCGAACGCCTCGGGGAGCAGGTCGTCGAGGCTCTCGCCGTCTTCGTAGCGCTGCTTGTACTCATCGGTGAGGGCCCGCAGCTCGGCGTCGGAGAGGTCGACGAAGTCCTCTTCGATGGAGTTGACCTGGTCCGCGATGCGGTGCAGCTTGCGCAGGATCTTGCCTTCGCCTGCACGCATGATCTTCGAGAGGACGGACACGGGGGTTTGTCTCCTTGCCGGTCGGGCCTGGGACGGTCGGTTTCCATGTGACTTACTGAGCAACGGCCATCGTATGCGAGGACCCGGGCGCGCCGGGAGGCCTGGCGGCCCGACGACCGTCGGCTGCTTTTCCGATTCATACGGGACAACGGCCGGGGTGCGCAGATAGTGCCGCGCCGGACCGAGGAATTGCGCGAAATGTGATCACCCGGTCACGGAGCGCGAAAGAGATGGCGGCCCGGGCGCCGGGCCGAGCAGAATCAGCCGATGGAACCCGTCACGCTCACCACCCCTCGGCTGCTGCTGCGCGCGGTCGGCCCGCACGACACCGACGCGGTGTACGCGGCCGTCCAGGATCCCGACATCCAGCGCTGGACGACGATTCCCTCCCCCTACCTCCCGGAGCACGCCCGCGGCTTCACGGAGCAGATGGTCCCCGACGGCTGGTCCGACGGCTCGATGTTCACCTTCGGGGTCTTCCTCCCCACCAAGGGGCTGGCCGGGATGCTCGCGCTCACCATGCGCTCGCTGGGGACGGCCGAGGTGGGCTTCTGGGCCGCGCAGGAACACCGTGGCCGCGGTTACGTCACCGAGGCCACCCTCACCGTCGCCCGCTGGGCCTTCACCGAGATGGCGATCGACCGGGTCGAATGGCGTGCCGAGGTCGGCAACCACCCCTCCCGCGCGGTCGCGGAACGCGCGGGTTTCACCATGGAGGGCACCCTCCGCTCCTGCCTCAACAACAAGGGCGTGCGACGCGACTGCTGGGTGGGCTCCCTGCTCCCCTCGGACCTGGGCCTGCCGTCGGCCGCGCCCTACCTCCCCGCCCCTTCACGGGACTGAATCCGCAGCTCGCGCCGGACTGTCAGTGGCACCCTCTAGGGTCCGGGACATGACGACCCTTCCGCGCCCCGCCGCCCTCTCGGCGGACGAAGCCCGCCGTATCGCCCTGAAGGCACAGGGCTTCCTCGGCGCCCCCGACCGCCGCTCGGGCGTCCGGGGCGTGCTCCGCCACCTCGGCGCGGTCCAGCTCGACACCATCTCGGTTCTCGCCCGCTCCCACGAGCTCATCCCGTACGCCCGCCTCGGCCGCGTGGGCCGCAAGGCGGTGGAGGCCGCCTACTGGCAGGACACCCATGCCTTCGAGTACTGGTCGCACGCGGCCTGCATCCTCCCCATCGAGGAATGGCCGCACTTCGCGTTCCGCCGCCGCGCCTACCGTGACCGGCCGCACTGGAACCACGACCTCCCCGACGGGGTCTACGACCAGGTCATCAAGCAGCTGCGTTCCGAAGGCCCGCTGACCGCGACCGAGTTGGGCGGTGCGAAGAGGACCAGCGAGTGGTGGGACTGGTCCGGCACCAAGGTCGCCGTGGAGCGCGCGCTGATGTACGGCGAGGTGGTGTGTGTCGAGCGACGCGGCTGGAAGCGGGTGTACGACCTGGCCGAGCGCGCGGTCCCGCAGGAGTTGCTGCACGACGACCTGGACGACGCCGAGTGCCTGCGCCGCCTGGTGCGGCTGGCCGGGCAGTCGCTGGGGGTCGGCACGCGCGCGGACATCGCCGACTACCACCGGCTGAAGGGTGAGCAGGTCGACGCGGTGATCGCCGACTCGGGGCTGGTCCCGGTGGAGGTGGAGGGCTGGGGGAAGCCCGCCTGGGCCGACCCCGCGGTGCTGGCCGCACCCCTGCGCGGCCGGCACCGTACGACGCTGCTCTCCCCGTTCGACTCCCTGATCTGGGACCGGGCGCGCACGGAGCGGATCTTCGGCTTCACCCACCGGCTGGAGGCCTACGTACCGAAGCCGAAGCGGGTGCACGGCTACTACGCGATGCCGGTGCTGGCCGGCGGCCGTCTGGTGGGCCGGGTGGATCCGGCCCGCGAGGCCGGCGGGGTCCTGGTGGCCCGCCAGGTCACGCTGGACGGCCCGAAGGCGGTCCCGGCGGTCGCGGAGGCGCTGGTGGAGGCGGCGAGCTGGGTGGACTGCACGACGGTGCGTGTGGAGCGCGTGGACGCTCCCGAGCTGCGCGAGCCGCTGGTCCGGGAGGTGACCCGCTTCCTGATCGCCGCGCTGCGCTGACGGCTGCCGGTCTCCGCTGCCTCAGCGGATCTCCAGGATCTTCTCCCGCATCGCGTAGACCACTGCCTCCATCCTGGAGTGCAACTGCAGTTTCTCCAGGATGTTGCGCACGTGGTTCTTCACGGTGTTCTCGGAGATGAACAACTCCTTCGCGATGTCGCGGTTGTTCATCCCCGTGGCGACGAGCTTGAGCACCTCGAGTTCACGGTCGGTGAGCCGCGGCGCCGGCACCAGTCGGCGCTCGTCGGTGCGCTGGATCATCGACTTGAACTCGGTGAGGAGTTTCGACGCCATGGACGGGCTGATCTGCGACTGTCCGTCGGCCACCGCGCGAATGGCGGTGGCCACCTCGTCGGTGGAGATCTCCTTGAGGAGATAACCGGTCGCGCCCGCCTTGATCGCTTCGTAGAGGTCGGCCTCCTCGTCGCTGATCGTCAGCATGATGATCTTCGCGCTGGGTGCGACCTCCTTGATCGAGGTGCAGGCTTCGATACCCCCGCGCTTGGGCATGCGGACGTCCATCAGCACGATGTCGGGCAGCAGGTCGGCGGCCTTGTCGACGGCTTCGGCGCCGTCGCCCGCCTCCCCGACCACCTGGATGTCCTCCTCGGCGGCGAGCACGATCTCCAGGCCACGGCGGAAGAGGGCGTGGTCGTCCACGACAAGGACTCTGATCGGTTCCTTGCGTGGAGTGCCGCCCGCGTCCGGGCCCATGCCGACGACGCCGTCGCGGGCATCCCCGTCCTGCATCGGTCCGAAGCTTTCCGCCATCGTTCCTCCCCCTGAAGGCTGTGGCCTGTGGTGCTGTGCCATCGCCAACCCAAGGCAGCGGCCCACCGGTTGGACCACTGCGGCCATGATTCCATGCCGGGCCGACAACGCGGTGCCAGAGCGGGGCGCGAAGTGGTCGCACACCGGTGCCCCCGGGGCGCACACGCGCTTCCGGGGGCACAGGCTCAGCTGCCTGCCGGGCGCGTCAGCCGCCCAGCGTGCCTCCCGCCGCCGGGGGTTGCGCCTGGGTGACCATGGGGTCGGTGCTGAGGTGGATGACGCCGTAGTCGTACGCGTGCCGCCGGTAGACGACGCTCGGCTCCTTGGACTCGGAGTCGATGAACAGGTAGAAGTCGTGTCCGACCAGTTCCATCTCGTAGAGGGCCTGGTCGAGGCTCATCGGGGAGGCGACGTGGGTCTTCTCGCGGACGATCAGGGGGCCTTCGCCCTGGATCTCCAGCGAGCCGATCTTCTTGGTGGGGACGCCGTCCGTCTCGTCCGACGGGACGGGGCTGCCGTTCCCGTTGAGTGTCGCCGCGCCCGGAACGTGGTCGGGGACCTCGGCCGCCGAGATCCGCCGCGCGCCACGGCGCGAGAACCGCTTGTCGTGCTGCTTGCGCAGCCGCGCGTCCAACTTCTCCGCCGCCAGGTCGAGCGCCGCGTACGGGTCACTGGCCGCTGCCTCCGCCCGGATCACCGGACCGCGGGAGCGGAGCGTGATCTCCACTCGGTCGCAACGGTCGGCCTGTCGGGGGTTGGGCTCCTTGGAGACCTCGACGTCGAGGCTGATCACCTTGCCGTCGAGCTTCTGGATCTTCTCCAGCTTCAGCTTCTCGGCCACGTGCTTGCGGAACCGCTCGGGCACCTCGGTCTTGCGGCCCTTGACGACGATGTCCACGCAGAACTCCGTTCCCGGATCGCTCCGCTCCACTGGCGGAGCATCTCCCTTTTTGCACCCGACTCCGGTGAACCCCGGAGCCTCGGACTCGGCGACTTCACCTCCTCCTCCCCCATGGGCAAGATCTACACCCCGGCACCGCGATGATTACGGAAAACCCGCGGCACGGCATTCGGATATGAGAGGCATGGCCTGCGGCTTTCTCCCTCACAACCGAACATATCTCGCCCGGACGGATGTCGTCACCCTCTACTGATGCGTACCTCCATTCAGGTGAATTGGTCCCGTCACTACCTGCAACGATGCTCGTTCCCAGTCAGTTCCGGTTCATTTCGAAAGAATCTGGTGCGGCCGCGATCACGGCCGCACGGACCGGCCCCGCGAGGGCGTTCCCTCGGGCCTTTCCCGGTGCGTCCCGTGTCCACTTCGATGGTTCTTCTCCCGATCCGGCCGTCCGTTCCTCCCTTCCTTCCCAGGTCGCGCGCCGATACACAGCCGTTGTCGTCTCTCCTGCCCCATCAGGCGCTGTCGCCTGCCGTACCGCACGCGCCGCCTCCGTGAGAGTGGCGCCCGTGGTGACCAGATCATCGACGAGGACGACCCGGCCCCCGGCGAGCAACCGTGCACCGCTCCGCGTCACCTCCAGCGCGTCCGAGACGTTGGCCAGCCGCTGCCGGGAGTTGAGCCCCGACTGGTCGGCGACGGCCCGCCGGTGCCGCAGCACCGGTACCACCCGGGCCGGAACTCCGGTGCGCCGCAGTTCCGCGGCCGCCGCGAGGGCGATCCGCCGCACCGGATCGTGTCCCCGCGCCCGCACGGCCCACCGCGCCGAGGGCACCGGGACGAGCAGCACCGGCCCCGGGGCACGAGCCCCGTCCGGCCCCTCACCTGTCGGGGTAACCGCACCCTCCGCGGTACCCCTCCAGGAGGCGACGATCCGCACGGCCCGCGCCTCCCGCGACCCGGCCCGCACGGCTCCCGCCAGAGCCGCGCCCAGGGCCCCGGCCAGCGCCAGCGCGCCCCGCTCCTTGTGGGCGAGGAGAGCCGCCCGCACCGCGTCCGCGTAAGGCGCCGCCGCGTACACCGCCGGCAGCCCGGGCGGCTCCGGCACCGGTCGCACCCGGCGCGGCGCGGCCCCGCTCAGGGCGGCACGGCACTCCGTGCAGAGCACCGTGCGAGGCGCCCCGCAGCCTCCGCACTCGGCCGGGAGCACCAGGTCGGTGAGGTCCTGCCACCACCCCCGCATGTGTCCACTGTGCCCACACCCACCCGGACCGGCCACCCCTGTGGACAACCTCCTGTGGACAACTCCGTACGGCTGACCGGCCTCGCTCACCCGCGTGTACGGAAACGCAACTACAGGAGGCTCAGCCCGGGTAGACCGGCGCCGACCCGTCCTTGATCACCTTTTCCCACTGGTCCCCGGTCGGCAGCCGGACGATCCCGTCGTCCTGCGAGTCGGCCACCAGCGGCACCCGGTCGTCCTCGGACGCGGCGATCGCGAGGACACCCGTGAGGGCCGCCGGCGCCGGCCCGTCCGGCGTGGAACCGTCGACCTGGACGTAACGCGTCTGCTGCACGCCGCCCTGCTCCCGCCCCACCACCACGAGCCGGCTGTCACCGGCCCAGGACATCGCGGTGACCTCCTCGGAGCCGGGAGTGGCGGAGCGCAGTTCGAGGACCGAGACCTCCTGCTGGTCACCGGACCTGGTGCGCTCGATCCGCCCGACGTACAGCGACTGCTCGCCGTCCTTCTCCACGACAAGTGCGATCCGCGCCCCGTCGGCGGCGACCCGCACGTCCTTGATCCGGCCGTTCAGCTCGGGTACCTGCACCGTCAGCGGCTGCCCGACGCCCTTCGCCAGCATGTACAACCGCGGCTTGTCGGGGTCGCGGTCGGCCACCCACAGGTCACCCCGGGCGTCCCAGCTCGGCGGCGTCAGCCGGTCGTCGGCGGCCGCACCGTGGCTGGTCAGCACGGCATCGCCCAGCGAACCGTCCGACGCGAGCGAGGTGACGTACAGGGACCGGCCGTCGCCGGTGACCCCGGCCGCGGTCCGCTCGTCGCGGGCGACCGCCACCGACCGCAGCGGCTTGGTGCCCACACCGAACGGACCCGGCACCGCCACCGCACCGGTCCCGGTGCCGCCGGTCGGCATCCGCACCAGCCGGTGCTTGCTGTCGAGGAAGTACAGGTACTCGGGCCGTTTGGTGGAGGCGCGCCATGCGGTGGTCTCGGCCTGGTCCTCGTCGACGTCGCACATGTGGGCGCCGGTGACGGACTGCAGGGCGACCGAGTCCACGGTGGGCGTCAGGTTCCGCAGCGTGAACAGCAACTGGGTCGCCATCTCCGTGCACTTGGCCGCACCGATACGGGACGCCCGCACGTTCAGCGGCACGGTGAGCCGGTTCTGGTCGTCGGGCGCAAGCCCGGACACGCCCTTCTTCAGCGCCGTACCGGTCGGGAAACTCGACCGGACCACCGGGCCGAGCCAGGTGGTGGGACCGCTCAGCAGCGAACGCACCAGCTGGGTCGTCGGATCCACCCGGCTGCGTACGAAGACGGGGTCGGCGACCGCCACCGGCTGCCCGGTCTCCCCCGCCGAGGTGTCCGAGGCGAAGTAGTACTTGTCGACGGACGTGTAGGTGCGCTGGAAGTCCGACTTGCCCAGCACGACACCCTGCGGGAGCGCGTCGATCCGCCACTGACCGCTCTTGGCGTCCTTCGTCAGATGCACCGTCTTGCGGTACGCCCCGTCGGAGGGCGAGTACGCCTGCGCCGCGTCGACAGTCGCCACCCGGCTGCCCTGAAGCATGTAGGTGATGCTGTCCGCGTCGTCCTGGTCGGCCGGACGCCCGGCGGCCTGGATGCTCGGCCCGTTCGCCAGCACGGTCGCCTGCGACTCCGGCCGCCAGATCTTCGCCGCGGCCGTCGTCAGGTACTTGCGCGCCGTGTCGTAGTGCGGGTCGTCACTGGTCAGGGCCTCCAGGAAGCCCTGCACGATCTCGGTGGACGAGGCGTCCTGCTGCGGCGGCATGGCGAACACCCGCACCTGTGTGTCCTGTCGTGGCGTGGACTCGACATCCCGCAGGTCGCCGCTGTCCGGCATGGAGGCACAGCCCGCCAGCAGTACGACACCACAGGCTGCGTACGCCGCCACCGCGCGCACCGGTCTGCGTCGGGCGCCCCCCTCGCGGTCAGCGCCCACGAAATGCCTCCCCTGGCTTGTTCGAGTCGTCCGCCCGGCCGGCCTGGCCCACCTCGGACGCGCCCTCCTGACGTCGTGCGCCCTGCGTCGGCCGGGGCACCACGCGCGCGCCGTTGCCGGGCAGCGCGGTCGGGTCGGCGGTCGGCGCCACGGTGGCCGCCCGCTGCGTCATCGACGCGAGCGGTGACGGCTGGCCGCTGCCGGACTGCACCGGCACGGTCGCCCGCTTGTCCCCGCCGCCGCGCGGGCTACCGGCGCCGTCGACCCCCCGGTTGCGCCGGGAGTCCTTGGGCTCCAGCGGTATCGGCGAGCCCCGCAGCGGCTCGTCCGCGGTCCTCGGCAGGGTCAGCCGGAACTGCGATCCGCCGCCTGGCTCTCCCCAGGCCTGCAGCCAGCCGCCGTGCAGCCGCGCATCCTCCAGGGCGATCGAAAGACCGAGCCCCGTACCACCGGTGGTACGCGCGCGTGCCGGGTCCGCCCGCCAGAAGCGGCTGAAGACCCGGGTCGCCTCACCGGGCTTGAGCCCCACGCCGTAGTCGCGCACCGCGACCGCGACGGCGCCGCCGGCCGCGGCCAGCTTGACGACGACGTCCCTGCCCTCACCGTGCTCGACGGCGTTGACGACGAGGTTGCGCAGCACCCGCTCCACCCGTCGCGCGTCCGCCTCGGCCACCACCGGCTGCAGATCGCCGACCACACGTATGTGCGTGCCCTTGCGCTCCGCGAGCGGCTCGGCGCCGCTGACCACCCGCCGCACGACCTCCCTGAGGTCTATCGGCTCGGCCTCCAGCGCCGCCGCGCCCGCGTCGAAGCGGCTGATCTCCAGCAGGTCGGCGAGCAGCGACTCGAACCGGTCCAGCTGGTCGGCGAGCAGCTCCGCCGACCGCGCGGTGATCGGGTCGAAGTCCTCGCGCGCCTCGTGGATCACGTCGGCGGCCATCCGTACGGTCGTCAGCGGGGTACGCAGTTCGTGCGACACGTCCGACACGAACCGGCGCTGCATCCGCGACAGGTCCTCCAGCTGCTGGATCTTCAGCTGGAGGTTCTGCGCCATCTTGTTGAAGGCCTCGCCGAGCCGCGCGATGTCGTCCTCGCCGGTGACCTTCATCCGCTCCTGGAGCCGCCCCGCCGACAGCCGCTCGGCGATCCCGGCCGCCATCCGCACAGGCGTGACGACCTGCCGCACCACCAGCCAGGCGATGGCCCCGAGGAGTACGACGACGAAGAGCCCCGCGGTCGCGAGCGTGCCCTTGACCAGGCTGAGGGACTTCTCCTCCTGAGTGAGGGGGAAGAGGTAGTACAGCTCGTACGGGTTGTTGTTCGGGTCGGTGACCTGCTTGCCGATGACGAGAGCCGGCTGCGACTCCTTGTCGTCCGTGTACGTGATCCGCGTGTAGCTCTGCGCGGCAGTCATGCTGCCGTTGATCCGCGTGCGCAGGTCCGCGGGCACGCTGGCCGTCGGGTCGACGAACCCGGAGGCACGTGTGCGCCCGCCACCGCTGTTGTTGTCGCCCGCGGGCAGCGTCACCACGTCGAAGGCACCCTGTCCACCGCTGGACAGCGATTCCACGAGGTCGCTCATCCACGAGGTGAGGTTCTGCGACTGCCGTCCGTCCGCCGTGTCGGCGGTGTCGGCGGCGCCGGCCGCGGCCGCCTCGTCGGCCTTCTGCTTGGCCACCGCGAAGCCGCCGGTGGCCTGGGACTGCGAGGCCTTCACCTTGGCGTCCAGCAGGCCGTTGCGCACCTGGCCGATGACGACGAAGCCGAGCAGGAGAACGACGCCCAGCGACATCAGCAGGGTGGTGACGACGACCTTGAGCTGGATGTTGCGCCGCCACAGCCGCATGACCGGCAGCAGCGGCCGGCGCACCCAGCGGAGGAGCAGCCGCAGCACCGGGCTGCCCTGGACCCCGCCCTGGAGCAGGCCGCCCTCGAAGAGCAGCCGCAAGCGCGAGCCGGGCCGGTTTCCGCCGACAGGCCGCTCCGGGCGGTCCCCGGACCGGCCGGGGGCCGAAGCGGCACTGTCCTCGGACATGTCAGCTCGGTCCTGCCTTGTATCCGACGCCACGGACGGTCACCACGATCTCCGGCCGCTCCGGGTCCTTCTCGACCTTGGAGCGCAGCCGCTGGACGTGAACATTGACGAGCCGGGTGTCCGCCGCGTGCCGGTAGCCCCAGACCTGCTCCAGGAGCACCTCACGCGTGAACACCTGCCACGGCTTGCGGGCGAGCGCGACCAGCAGGTCGAACTCCAGCGGGGTCAGTGCGATCGACTGCCCGTCCCGCTTCACCGAGTGCCCGGCCACGTCGATGACCAGGTCACCTATGGTGAGCTGCTCGGGAGCCGGCTCCTCCGACCTCCGCAGCCTCGCCCGGATACGGGCGACCAGCTCCTTCGGCTTGAACGGCTTCACGATGTAGTCGTCCGCGCCCGACTCCAGGCCCACGACCACGTCGACGGTGTCGCTCTTCGCCGTGAGCATCACGATCGGCACCCCGGACTCCGCCCGGATCAGACGGCACACCTCGATGCCGTCCCGACCGGGCAGCATCAGGTCCAGCAGCACCAGATCCGGCTTGGTCTCACGGAAAGCGGCCAGCGCCTTGTCACCGTCGGCTACGAAAGACGGCTCAAAACCTTCACCACGCAGCACGATGCCGAGCATCTCGGCCAGTGCGCTGTCGTCGTCGACGACAAGGACTCGTCCCTTCATAAACGACATCATCCCATTCTCATAACAGTGAAGGTTGCGCAGGTGACCAGGGTCACCGGCCAGTGACCATAGTCGCAGGGAACCGTCACTGTCTGCCCCCGGTCCACCGAGGTCGATGTCAGTAAGGGATGCCGGCACCCGCCCGCACGTCGACCACTACGCCTGGCCGATCAGCACGCCGACAGCGCACAGGGCCACTGCAAGCCACAGCAGACCCATCTCACGGCTCCGGCCGGAAGCGCGCCGCTCGAGCTCCCGCGCACTCAGCAACCCACCGCAGAGCAGCAGAGCGCCGGCCACCACACGTCTGATCAACCCATGTCCTCACTGACTCGTGGTCATCCGGCGCGACCTGGCGCACAGCTCGGCAAGCGCCTCGGCTGTGACGGGCGAAACGGCGCCTTCCTCGGTGACGATGGCCGTCACCAGCTCGGGCGGCGTCACGTCGAACGCCGGGTTGTACGCCTGGGTCCCCAACGGTGCCACCGGAATCCCGCCTCCCGCTCCCGTCACGGGCACCTGCGGCGCTGTGACCTCGGTCACCTCGTACCCGGGGCGCTGTTCGACCTCGATGGCCGCCCCGTCCGGCGTCCCGGGATCAACCGTCGTCAACGGCGCCACCACGATGAACGGCACATGGTGGTACCGCGCGAGCACCGCGAGCGGATAACTCCCCACCTTGTTCGCCACCGAACCGTCGGCCGCGATCCGGTCCGCCCCTATCAGCACCGCGTCCACCTCCCCCGCCGCGAACAGCGAACCGGCCGCGTTGTCGGTGAGCAAGGTGTACGCCATACCGCTGCGAGCCGCCTCGTACGCCGTCAGACGGGCGCCCTGCAGCAACGGACGCGTCTCGTCCACCCACAGCCGCCGCAGCCGCCCCGCCCGATGCGCCCGCAGAGCCACCGCGAACGCCGTGCCCTCCCCTCCCGACACCAGCGCACCGGTGTTGCAGTGGGTCAGGATCCGATGCCCCCCGCCGGGCAACAACTCGTCCAGCAGCGCCAGCCCGTGCTCGGCCATCCGGCCGCTGGCCTCGGCGTCCTCCTGGTGCAGCGCCCGCGCCGCAGCCAGCGCAGCCGTGGCCGCCGCCCCCAGATCGCCCTCCGCGGCAAGCACGGACCGGTACGCCGACGCGGCCCTGCGCACCCCCACCGACAGGTTCACGGCGGTCGGCCGGGCGCCCTCCAGCGCCGCCGCCGCCTCCTCCACGTCGAAGCCCCGCGCGGCGGCGAGCGCGACGCCGTACGCCCCCGCGATCCCGAGCAGCGGAGCTCCCCGCACCGAAAGCGAACGGATCGCCTCCACCAGCGCCGGTGCGTCCGTGCACACCAGCTCGACCTCCTCCGCCGGCAGTCTGGTCTGGTCGAGAAGGACCACCACGGGCCCCTCGGGCGGCTCCTCCCACCGGATCACAGGTGTTCCCGCCGGCCGTTTGCCCTCGCCGATTTGCGCGTACTGATCAGCCATGCGGTCAGTCTTCCCCATATCCCGCGGACAATTGGAGGTGCGCAGCCACTACCGCGGCAGGTCACTGGGCGACCACCCCATGGCACGATGGCAGCCAACCTGCCACCGCGACCGCGGACGGGCACCGTGAAGGAGCTTCGATGAACGACACTCCGGGCTGGGCCTCGCCCGGATCCGACCCGTCCGACGGGCGGGAACCCGGCGCGTCCGCCCCTGCCGACCGCCCCGTCCCCGCAGGGCCCGCCGAACAGCCTGCCGACCAGCCGGTCACGGACCCGCAAGGCCCCGGTTCGAAGTGGTCCAGGGAACAGCCACCGCCCGGCCAGTGGTCCGCGCCCACCGGCCCCCCGGCACCGGGCCAGGCACCACCGCCCCCACCGCCCCCCGGCTCCGGCTGGGGCGGCCGGCCCCCCAGCGGCTACGGAGGCTACGGCGGCCCCACCCCTCCCGGCGGCCCGGGCGGCTACGGCCCCCCCGGCGGATACGGAGCCTGGGGCGGCGGCTGGGGCGGCCCCCCACCCGCCGCCAAGCCCGGCGTGATCCCGCTCCGCCCACTCGGCGTGGGCGAGATCCTCGACGGCGCCGTCTCCACCATGCGCACCTACTGGCGCACCGTCCTCGGTATCTCGCTCACGGTCGCCGTGGTCACCGAGGTCGCGGTGATCCTCCTGCAGGGCCTCGTCCTGAACGACACACAGACCACCGACGCCCTCAACGACCCGAACGCCTCCTTCAGCGAGGTGAGCCGCGCCGCGGCCGGCGTCATGGTCAGCTCCGGCGCCGTCCTGCTGATCACCCTGGTCGGCACCATCATCGCGACGGCCCTGCTGACCACCGTCACCAGCCGCGCCGTACTCGGCAGGTCCGTGACCATCGGCGAGGCCTGGCGCGACGCCCGCCCGCAGGTCCTCAAACTGTTCGGACTCATCGTCCTGCTGGGACTCATCGCGGTCGGCGTCCTGCTCGCCGGCGCACTGCCCGGCATCGTCGTCGCCATCGCCGGCGGCCCCGGCGGCGCCATCGCGGCCCTGCTCGGACTCGGCATCCTCGCGGGCGCCGTCGTCGCCGGGTGGCTGGTGATCCGCTTCTCCCTGGCCTCGCCCACCCTCATGCTGGA
This sequence comes from Streptomyces sp. NPDC007162, assembly GCF_040634175.1. NCBI lineage: Bacteria > Bacillati > Actinomycetota > Actinomycetes > Kitasatosporales > Streptomycetaceae > Streptomyces > Streptomyces sp. NPDC007162. The sequence continues at coordinate 4,916 of NZ_JBEYFC010000077.1, read as the reverse complement.
GAAGCAGGGCATCACCAAGTCCCTGAGCCGCTCCGCCAAGCTCGTCCGCGGCTCCTGGTGGCGGGTCTTCGGCATCCAGTTCCTGGCCGGCATCATCGCCAACATCGTCTCGTCGCTCGCCGTGATCCCCTTCGCCCTCCTCGGAGCCGTCGTCAGCGGCAACGGCTTCTCCGGGTTCCTCGAGAGCACCAGCGCCAACACCGGCTGGACCTTCCTCGTCATCAGCGGCATCGGCTCGGTGATCGGCTCGATGCTCACCTTCCCGATCAACGCCGGCGTCACCGTGCTCCTCTACATCGACCAGCGCATCCGCCGCGAGGCCCTCGACCTCGAACTGGCCCGCGCCTCCGGTGTCGAGACCCACGGCACCGCCACCCCCGGCGCCGTCCCAGGGAGCTGATGCGGTGAACGGGACGGGGGGAGTCCTCACAGCGGTACCGGCAGCCCTGACGTCGCTGACCGGTTCGGGCGACGAGCCACCCGTGACCATCCCGCGCGACCCCGCGCGCGAGGCGGCACGGCACGAACTGTCCAAACGGATGTACCACGAGAACGACCCCGGGCTGCTGCAGCGCGCACTGAACGCGGTCTTCCACTGGATCGACCGCCTGCTCTCCGCCGCCGCGTCCGCGACACCCGGAGGCGCACTGGGCCTGGTCATCGTGATCCTCGCCGTCCTCGCCGTCCTGGGCGCCCTGTGGTGGCGCCTGGGCACCCCCCGCCCCCAGCCCGCCTCCGGCGCCACCCTGTTCGACGACCGTCCCCGCAGTGCCGCCGAACACCGCGCGGCGGCCGAGGCCCACGCCGCCCAGGGCCACTGGAGCCAGGCCCTCCAGGAACGCATGCGCGCCGTCGTCCGCGCCCTCGAAGAACGCGCCCTGCTCGACGTCCGCCCGGGCCGCACCGCCGACGAGGCAGCCGCCGAAGCCGGCCGCACGCTGCCCGCCCACACCGACCGGCTGCGCTCCGCCGCCCGCGAGTTCGACGACGTGACGTACGGCGGACGCCGGGCGAACCAGGCGTCGTACGAACGCATCGCCGAACTCGACCGCGACCTGGAACGCACCAGGCCGATACTCACCGGCAGCACCCCCAGCACGGCCCACGACGTCCGCCGGGGAGCCGCGCAATGACCACCGGTGCGGCCCACGGGGTGGCCGCTTCCCCGACCACCTCCACCGCGCCCAGCAGCCGCCAGGTGTGGACCCGGACCCGAGGCATCGTCCTCGCCGTGGTGCTGCTGCTCGCCGGTGCGGTCGCCATCGCCGTCATCCGCTCGGACACCAGGCACGGCGCCCTCGACCCGCGCTCCGCGGACCCCTCCGGCAGCCGCGCCGTCGCCGAACTCCTCGCCGACCGGGGTGTGTCCACCCGCGTGGTGACCACCCTCGCCGAAGCCCGCGCGGCGACCGGCCCCGACACCACGCTGCTCGTCGCCGTCCCCGACCTGCTGACACCGCGCCAGCAGACCGGACTGCGGGCGGCGACCGGCGCGTCGGGCGGCCGCACCGTCCTGGTCGCCGCAGGCAGCTCGTCCGTCGAACGACTCGCCCCAGGCGTCACCGCCGACCCCGCCACCAGCTCCAGGTCCACCCTCGAACCGCACTGCGACCTGGCCGAAGCCCGCCGCGCGGGAAGCGCCGACACCGGGGGCATCCGCTACACCACCACCCACCTCGACGCCGACTCCTGCTACCCCAGCCAGCGCCTGGCCACGCTGATCCGCGTCCCCGCCGCCTCCGGAGGCGGCGACACCGTCGTCCTCGGCTCGCCCGACATCCTGCTCAACGACCACCTCGACAAACAGGGCAACGCCTCGCTCGCCCTCCAGCTCCTCGGCTCCCGCCCCCATCTGGTCTGGTACCTCCCCTCGCTCTCCGACACCTCCGCCACTGGCACGGGCGACCAGAAAAGCCTGTTCGACCTGCTCCCCTCCGGATGGCTCTGGGGCACTCTCCAGCTCTTCATCGCCGCGGGCCTCGCCGCCTTCTGGCGCGCACGCCGACTCGGCCCCCTGGTGCCCGAGAAACTCCCCGTGGCGATCCGCGCCTCCGAAACGGTCGAAGGCCGCGCCCGCCTCTACCGCAAGGCCGACGCCCGCGACCGCGCGGCCGCCGCTCTTCGCTCCACCACTCGCACCCGCCTCGCCCCCCTTGTAGGCGTCCCCGTCTCCCAGGCCCACGCGCCCGAGGCCCTGCTCCCCGCCCTCTCCGCCCACCTGCACGGCGACGGACAGGCCCTGCACCCCCTGCTCTTCGGACCGCCGCCCGGCGACGGCACTGCCCTCGTCGCCCTCACCGACCAGCTCGACGCCCTCGAAAGAGAGGTACGCCGTCCATGATGGACCCGACCACTGACAACGCCGGGATCACCGGGAACCCGGCCGACGCCCGGGCCGCCCTGGAGGCCCTGCGCGCCGAGATCGCGAAAGCCGTGGTCGGCCAGGACCCCGCCGTGACCGGCCTCGTCGTCGCTCTCCTCTGCCGCGGACACGTTCTCCTTGAAGGAGTCCCCGGAGTCGCCAAAACGTTGCTCGTCCGCGCCCTCGCCTCCGCCCTCGAACTGGAGACCAAACGCGTCCAGTTCACCCCCGACCTCATGCCGAGCGACGTCACGGGCTCCCTCGTCTACGACACCCGCAGCGCCGAGTTCTCCTTCCAGCCCGGCCCGGTCTTCACCAACCTCCTCCTCGCCGACGAGATCAACCGCACCCCGCCCAAAACCCAGTCGTCCCTCCTCGAAGCCATGGAGGAACGCCAGGTCACGGTGGACGGCACGCCCCGCCCGCTGCCCGACCCCTTCCTGGTCGCCGCCACCCAGAACCCCGTCGAGTACGAGGGCACCTATCCCCTTCCCGAAGCCCAACTCGACCGCTTCCTCCTCAAGCTGACGATCCCGCTCCCCTCCCGCCAGGACGAGATCGCCGTCCTCACCCGCCACGCCGAGGGCTTCAACCCGCGCGACCTGCGCGCCGCCGGCGTACGCCCCGTGGCAGGCCCCGCCGCCCTCGAAGCCGCCCGGGCTGCGGTCGCCAAGACCGCCGTGTCCCCCGAGATCACCGCCTATGTGGTGGACATCTGCCGCGCCACCCGGGAGTCACCGTCCCTCACCCTCGGCGTCTCCCCACGCGGCGCGACCGCCCTGCTGGCCACGTCACGCGCGTGGGCGTGGCTGACCGGCCGCGACTACGTCATCCCCGACGACGTCAAGGCCCTCGCCCTGCCCACCCTCCGCCACCGGGTCCAACTCCGCCCCGAGGCCGAGATGGAGGGCGTGACCGCCGACTCCGTCATCAACGCGATCCTCGCCCACGTCCCGGTCCCCCGCTGATGCCCCTCACCGGACGGGCCGCCCTGGTCGCGGCCATCGGATCGATTCCCGTCGGCCTGTGGGGACCCGGTTGGACAGGGATCCTCGCGGTCGACGGCACCCTGGCTCTGGCCTGCGCCTGCGACTTCGCCCTCGCGGCTCCCGTACGGCGCCTCGTGCTGAGCCGCTCCGGCGACACCTCGGCCCGCCTCGGCGAGACCGCGGACGTCACCCTGACGATCACCAACCCTTCCCGGCGCCCGCTCCGGGCCCGCCTCCGGGACGGCTGGCCGCCCAGCAGCTGGCAACCCGGCACGGAGGTCGAGGCCTCACGCCACCGCCTGGCCGTCCCCCCGGGCGAACGCCGACGCGTCACCACCCGCCTGCGCCCCACCCGCCGCGGCGACCGCCAGACGGACCGCGTCACGATCCGCTCCTACGGCCCCCTGGGTCTGTTCTCCCGCCAGAGCGGCCACAAGGTGCCCTGGACCGTACGGGTTCTCCCCCCGTTCACCAGCCGCAAGCATCTCCCGTCGAAACTCGCCCGATTGCGTGAACTCGACGGCCGGACCAGCGTCCTGACCCGAGGCGAGGGCACGGAGTTCGACAGCCTGCGCGAGTACGTCCCGGGCGACGACACCCGTTCCATCGACTGGCGGGCCACGGCACGGCAGTCAGCGGTGGCGGTACGCACGTGGCGTCCCGAGCGCGACCGGCACATCCTGCTGGTTCTCGACACCGGACGCACCTCGGCCGGCCGGGTCGGCGACGCTCCGCGCCTGGACGCCTCGATGGACGCGGCGCTTCTCCTGGCCGCCCTCGCCTCTCGCGCCGGCGACCGCGTGGATCTGCTGGCCTACGACCGCCGAGTCCGCGCTCTCGTCCAGGGCCGCGCGGCGGGCGATGTGCTTCCTTCCCTGGTGAACGCGATGGCCACGCTCGAACCGGAGCTCGTCGAAACGGACGCCCGGGGTCTCACCGCGACGGCGCTCCGTACGGCTCCCCGACGCTCACTGGTCGTTCTGCTCACGACGCTCGACGCCGCCCCGGTGGAAGAGGGTCTGCTTCCCGTACTCGCCCAGCTGACCCAACGCCACACCGTGCTCCTCGCTTCCGTGGCCGACCCGCACATTGCCCGGATGGCCACGGCTCGTGGAGACACCGACGCGGTGTACGAGGCAGCCGCAGCCGCCCAGGCCCAGAGCGAACGGCACCGGACCGCGGAGCAGCTCCGTCGGCACGGGGTGACCGTCGTGGACGCGACACCCGACGATCTCGCCCCCGCACTGGCGGACGCCTACCTGGCTCTGAAGGCGGCGGGACGACTCTGAACACTGGTCGTAGGCCCTGCCGGGCGGGGCCTCCCGTACCCAGAACGCAGAAGACCCATAACGCAGAAAACCCCCGCATCCACGGATGCGGGGGTTTTCCCAATATTTGTTCGGCGGCGTCCTACTCTCCCACAGGGTCCCCCCTGCAGTACCATCGGCGCTGTGAGGCTTAGCTTCCGGGTTCGGAATGTAACCGGGCGTTTCCCTCACGCTATGACCACCGAAACACTATGAAACTGTTCAGCCGCACCACGCCGTGACCGGACGTGGGGCTGT
>NZ_JBEYFC010000076.1:0-26271 GCF_040634175.1 Streptomyces sp. NPDC007162 | reverse complement strand
GCTCATCTGGGCGTCGGACCTTCGTCTGCGGGGGGATTCGTGAAAGCGTTCACATTCACAAGCAACGGCATGTAATACCAAGGAGAGGTAGCAGCCATGGACTGGCGTCACAACGCCGTTTGCCGCGAGGAAGACCCCGAGCTCTTCTTCCCCATCGGCAACACTGGTCCTGCGCTGCTGCAGATCGAGGAAGCCAAGGCCGTCTGCCGTCGCTGTCCTGTTATGGACCAGTGTCTGCAGTGGGCGCTCGAGTCCGGCCAGGACTCCGGCGTCTGGGGTGGCCTCAGCGAGGACGAGCGTCGCGCGATGAAGCGCCGTGCCGCCCGCAACCGGGCCCGTCAGGCCTCCGCCTGACCCTACCCACCCCGCTAGCCTGAGCTTGGCGGCGCGTACAGCGAGTACGCATCTCCCGCCCCCGAGCCGCAGCGCGCAGTACCCCCGATGCGCTCAAGAGCAGCAACGAGCGAACAGCCCCGGATCCACCAGGTCCGGGGCTCTTTGCTGTCCGCCCCGAACCGGGCCTACTTCTGCGCCCGTACCGGCACGTCCAGGATCACCCGGGTCCCCCGCTGCGGCGCCGGCACCATGTCGAACGTGCCACCCAACTCGCCCTCCACCAGCGTTCGTACGATCTGCAGCCCCAGGTTGCCCGAGCGGTGCGGGTCGAAGCCCTCGGGCAGGCCGACGCCGTCGTCCTGGACGGTGACCAGCAGGCGGGCCTCCTTGGTGGTCCCGCCGCGCACCGCCGTCACCTCGACCGTGCCGGTGTCGCCCTCGCGGAAGCCGTGTTCCAGGGCGTTCTGCAGGATTTCGGTGAGAACCATCGACAGCGGGGTGGCGACCTCGGCGTCGAGTATCCCGAAGCGGCCGGTGCGACGGCCGGCGACCTTGCCCGGCGAGATCTCGGCGACCATCGCCAGCACCCGGTCGGCGATCTCGTCGAACTCCACCCGTTCGTCCAGGTTCTGAGACAGCGTCTCATGCACGATGGCGATCGAGCCGACCCGCCGTACGGCCTCCTCCAGGGCCTCCCGGCCGCGCTCCGACTCGATGCGCCGGGCCTGGAGGCGCAGCAGGGCGGCGACCGTCTGGAGGTTGTTCTTCACCCGGTGGTGGATCTCCCGGATGGTGGCGTCCTTGGTGATCAGTTCCCGCTCGCGGCGCCGCAGTTCGGTGACGTCCCGGAGCAGGACCAGCGAACCGATGCGGGTGCCCTTGGGCTTGAGCGGGATCGCCCGGAACTGGATCACGCCGTCGTCGGACTCGATCTCGAACTCGCGCGGTGCCCAGCCGCTGGCGACCTTGGCGAGTGCCTCGTCCACCGGCCCCTTGGTCGGGGCGAGTTCGGCCGTGGTCTGGCCCAGGTGATGGCCGAGCAGGTCGGCGGCGAGGCCGAGGCGGTGGTACGCGGAGAGCGCGTTCGGGGAGGCGTACTGCACGACTCCGTCCGCGTCCACCCGGATCAGGCCGTCGCCGACGCGCGGGGAGGCGTCCATGTCGACCTGCTGGTTGGCGAAGGGAAACGATCCGGCAGCGATCATCTGCGCCAGGTCCGAGGCGCTCTGGAGGTAGGTCAGCTCCAGGCGGCTCGGGGTACGCACGGTCAGCAGGTTGGTGTTGCGGGCGATCACCCCGAGCACCCGGCCCTCGCGCCGCACCGGGATGGACTCGACCCGTACGGGGACCTCCTCACGCCACTCCGGGTCGCCCTCGCGGACGATGCGGCCCTCGTCCAGGGCGATGTCCAGCATGGGCCGCCGGCCGCGCGGGACCAGGTGGCCGACCATGTCGTCCTGGTAGGAGGTGGGGCCGGTGTTGGGGCGCATCTGCGCCACCGAGACGTAGCGGGTGCCGTCCCGGGTGGGTACCCAGAGGACCAGGTCGGCGAAGGAGAGGTCGGAGAGCAGCTGCCACTCCGAGACCAGCAGATGGAGCCACTCGAGGTCGGAGTCGTCGAGGGCGGTGTGCTGGCGGACCAGTTCGTTCATGGAGGGCACGTCTGCGAGCGTACCCGCGGGTCTGTTCGTGGCCTAAAACCAGCCTGGAAACACCCGCGGGCCGCGGCGCCTGGGAGGGACCCTCAACCCTCCCGGCACCGCAGCCCGGAGCAGCAACGGCCGTGGGGTGTGCGGTCCCGGTCGGCCGAAGGTGAGGACCCGGGGCAGTCAGGGCAGAGAGCGCCGGTTCCTCGGTCCGTCCTCCTGTGCGGGGAAGACGGAAGCGGTGTGGCTGTGCGGTACGACCGCGCTGTCGCGCCGTACGTTCAGCCCTCGTACGCAATTGTGGACTAGACCACCGTGTGTGTCCATGCGTTGGAGACTGTTCACAGTTGATCCGATCGCAGCCTAGCCCGCCGGGGTCGGCCGTGGGGACGGATGGCCGGGACAAGTTTTCCCGGCCGGCATCCGACCCGCGGCGACAGGGGCTGGTTCTGTTAGATTGGTCCCATTAGATTGGTCTAAACCACATGGACGTGGGGACCCCCAGCCCTTTCAGAACGGCAGGCCCAGCGTGGAAGTTGTCATCGTTCCGGACGCCGCGGCGGGTGGCGAGCTGATCGCCGAGGCCATGGCGCAGTTGCTGCGGCGCAGGCCCGACGCGTTGCTCGGGGTGGCCACCGGCTCGACGCCGCTGCCCGTCTACCAGGCGCTCACGGCGAAGGTGCGCGCCGGCGGGGCGGACGCGTCCCGGGCGCGGATAGCCCAGCTCGACGAGTACGTGGGGCTGCCGGCCGAGCATCCGGAGTCGTACCGCTCGGTGCTGCGGCGCGAGGTGCTGGAGCCGCTCGGGATCCCGATGGAGGCGTTCCTGGGGCCCGACGGCACCGCCGAGGACGTGCAGGGCGCCTGCGAGGCGTACGACGCGGCGCTCGCCAAGGCCGGCGGCGTGGACCTGCAACTGCTCGGGATCGGCACCGACGGGCACATCGGGTTCAACGAGCCCTGCTCCTCGCTGGCCTCCCGCACCCGGATCAAGACGCTCACCGAGCAGACCCGCATCGACAACGCCCGGTTCTTCGACGGGGACGTCGAGCAGGTGCCGCACCACGTGATCACCCAGGGCATCGGGACGATCCTGGAGGCACGGCACCTCGTCCTGCTCGCCACCGGCGAGGGCAAGGCCGACGCGGTCGCGGCGACCGTGGAAGGACCGGTCGCCGCGGTGTGCCCCGCCTCGGCGCTGCAACTGCACCGGCATGCCACCGTCGTCGTCGACGAGGCCGCTGCTTCCAAGCTGAAGCATGCGGACTACTTCCGGTACACCTTCGACAACAAGCCCTCGTGGCAGGGGATCTAGCGGTCACGCGTCACGTGCGGGTGCGTGGGGGTTGCTCGCGCCGTTCCTCCCCCAGCCTTCGGCCGGGGGTACCCCCAGCGCCCCTGAAGGGGCGCTCCAGCTAACGGGGCGCTATCGCCTCCGCTGCTGCGATGCCGCACACTCTTGCCGCTCCGTGGGTTGCTATGTGGAGGGCGCCCCTCGGAGGAGCCTGGGGAACGCCCATTTCCACCACGATCGTGTCCGGGCGGGTTCTGAGCAGGGCGTCCAGGGCCCGGCCCATCCACGGGTGGCGGTGTTCGTCGCGGACCACGGCGACGATCCGCCGGTCCCCCGCCGCCGCCAGGGCCTGCTCGCCCGCGTCCTCCCCCGTGAAAGCGCCGGCCTCGGTGCCGGGCAGCAGGCGGGCCAGTTCGGCGGCCACGCCCCAGGGGGTCTCCGTGCCCACCGCGATGTTCGCCACCGGGGCGAAGGAGGCGACGAAGGGCGGTGCGGTCAGCGGGGTGCCGGAGTCGACGCGCGTCACATGAAGCGCGCGGCGGGCCGCGACAAGGCCGATGTCGGTGAGCGCGGGGTCCGCGGGTGCCGGTTTCGTCGTCGCCGTCCAGCGGGCCAGGGCCCGTACCCGCTGCGCCGCGTCGGCCAGGCGTTCCTCCGGCAGTTCCCCGGAGCGGACCGCGACGACCAGGGCGTCGCACAGCCTGCGCACCGTCGCCTCGTCCGAGAGGCCGCCTCCCACACAGATCGCGTCGGCACCGGCCGCGATGGCCAGGACGGTGCCGTGCTCGATGCCGTAGGTCGCGGAGATGGCCTGCATCTCCATGCCGTCGGTGACGATCAGGCCCTCGTAGCCGAGTTCGCCGCGCAGCAGGTCGGTGAGGATGGCGCGGGACAGCGTCGCCGGGCGGGCCGGGTCCAGCGCGGGGACCAGGATGTGCGCGCTCATCACGGCACGGGTGCCGGCCGCGATGGCCGCGCGGAACGGGACCAGTTCGCGGGCGTCGAGGACGTCGGCGGTCGCGTCGATGCGGGGCATGGCGTGGTGGGAGTCGACGGCGGTGTCGCCGTGGCCCGGGAAGTGCTTGGTGCAGGCCGCCACCCCGGCCGCCTGGAGGCCCGTGACGTAGGCCGCCGTGTGGCGGGCCACCAGGTCCTGGTCGGCGCCGAAGGAGCGGACGCCGATGACCGGGTTGGCCGGGTCGGAGTTGACGTCGGCGGACGGGGCCCAGTCGAGGTTCACCCCGCAGGCGGCCAGGCGGCGGCCCAGTTCGAGGGCGACCCGGCGGGTCAGCTCCGGGTCGTCGACGGCGCCGAGGGCGTGGTTGCCGGGGAAGGAGGAGCCGGTGTGCACCTCCAGTCGGGTGACGTCACCGGCCTCCTCGTCGATGGCCACCAGGACGTCGTCCCGTTCGGCCCGCAACTGGGCGGTGAGCGCGGCGAGCTGTTCGGCCGAGACGATGTTGCGGCCGAACAGGCCCACGGAGGCGAGGCCTTCGCCGAGCCGGCGCAACAGCCAGTCGGGGGCGGTGGTGCCGGTGAAGCCGGGCTGGAGGACGGTCAGCGCGTCGCGCGTGATCCTGTCTTTGGAGTTGGACGCAGCCGTACCGCTGGCGAGTGTCGTCATCGGATGGGGTTATCCCTTCACGGCGCCCGCGGTGAGGCCCGCGGCCATCTTGCGCTGGACGAGGAGGAAAAGGACGACGATCGGCACGGCCATCATGGTGGAGCCGGCCATCATCGGGGCGTATTCGGTGCCGTGCTTGGTGGTGAAGTTGGCGAGCCAGACGGTCGCGGTCTGGTGCTCCTGGCTGAGCAGCATCAGGGCGTACAGGTACTCGTTCCAGGCCTGGATGAAGGCGTAGACCGAGGTGGCGACCATGCCGGGGGCTAGGAGGGGGAAGACCACGCGGATGAAGGCGCCGGTGCGGGAGCAGCCGTCGACCATGGCTGCCTCCTCCAGCTCCTTCGGGATGTTGACGATGAAGCCGCGCAGGGTCCACACCGTGAACGGCAGGATGAAGGTCAGGTAGGTGATGATCAGGCCGCTGAGCTTGTCGTACTGGTCCAGGTCGTTGAGGAGCAGGAAGACCGGGATGATCATGGCGACCAGCGGGACCATCTGGACCGCGAGGATGCCGACGATCACGATCTTGCGGCCGCGGAAGGCGAACCGGGAGATGGCGAGGGCGGCGAGCAGGCCGATGACCATGCCGATCGCGACGACGGAGAGCGAGACGATGAGGCTGCGGCCCACCGGTCCCCAGAAGTCGGCGATGTCCAGCGCACGGCGGAAGTTGGACAGGGTGATGCCGGTGGGCAGCAGGCTCGGGTCCGGGTCGATGGCGTCCTTCGCGGGCTTGAACGCCGTGTTGAGCATCCAGTAGACGGGGAAGCCGGCGGTGACGAAGACGAGGAGGCCGAGGATGTTCCAGCCCCAGCGGGACCCCTTGCGGGGGGTGGCGACGGTGCTCATTCGACCTCTCCGATCTTCAGCATCTGGCGCATGTACACGGCGACGACACCGAGCAGGAGGAGCACGGTGAGCAGGGCGATCGCGGAGCCCTGTCCGTAGTCGTTGACCACGAAGGCGCGGTCGTAGGAGTAGGTGGTCAGCAGCTGGAACTCGGGTTCGGGGTGGCCGCCGCGCATCACGAACACCTGCGGGAAAACGCCCATGTCCCAGATGACCGAGAGCGTCGTGAGCATCACGATGATCGGTTTGAGGACGGGCAGGGTGACGTAGCGGAAGACGCCCCAGGCGCCGGCGCCGTCGAGGCGGGCGGCCTCCTCCAGTTCCTTGGGGACCTGGGTGAGGCCGGCGCTCAGCGTGATGACCACGAAGGGCACCGCGCCCCAGACGACCAGCAGCATGATCACGGCCAGTCCCTGGGGGCCGCTGGCGAACCAGTTGTGGCCGATCATCTGCACGCCCGGGACCTTGCTGAGCAGGGCGTTGAGGATGCCGTAGTCCGAGTCGAAGAGCCACTTGAACAGCGTGGTGGCGACGATGACCGGCATGCCCCAGCTGGCCACGAGCACGATGTTGACCAGGGTCTTCACCCAGCCGGAGACCTTCTGCAGCAGCAGGGCGACGAGCATGCCGACGACCATGGTGAAGACCACGCAGCCGACCGCGAAGACGATCGTGCGCAGCACCACCTGCCAGAACTCACTGTCGCCGAGGACCTCGGAGAAGTTCCCGAACCCCACCCACTCGGCGGGCTTGAACCCCCACAGCTGGGACTGCCCGAACTCCTGGAAGGAGAGGGTGACCAGCCGGTAGAAGGGGTAGCCGAGGACGAGCGCGAGGATGGCGAGACAGGGCGTGAGCAGCAGCCAGGGGACGGCGGGGCCGCCCGGACGCCGGTTCGCGCGTGGTCTGACCGGGGTACTGGGCGGTGGCGCCTGCCGCCGCTGCGGCACTTTGGCAGGGGTGGTCGTATCAGCCGCACTCATCGCGCGCTCCTCAAGCAGTTTCGAGAGAGGCCCGCAGCAACGCGCCCCAAAGGGGCGCGGGGAACTGCGCGACCAGCCACAACGCACCGGTACCAACCCGTCGACCCGTCGCGGCACTTCCTGGTGTCACCTGCCGGGCCGGACCTGTCCCCCGCCGCCCAGGCCCGGCCGCAGTCCGGCTACTTGGTGTTGATGACCTTGTCGATCGCAGCGTCCGCGGCCTTGGCGGCGGCCTCCACCGACTGCTTGCCGGTCCCGATGTTCTGCAGCATGTTCTGCAGGACCTGGGCCTTCTCGACCTGCCCCCAGCCCGGCGCCATCGGCACGAACCAGTTGGACGCGGCCGCCTCGGCGGGCACCGCGGTCGCCGGGTCGTTCTTCAGCGTCGCGAGGTCGGTCTTGTTGTTGGGCAGGTTGCCCTTGCCCATCAGGCCCTTCTGGCCGGAGGGACCGGTGAACGCGTTGATCCATTCGGCGGCGACGCCCTGGGCCTTGGACTTCACCGGGATGGCGAGGTCGGAGCCGCCCAGGAAGACCGGCATGTTCTTGCCGGAGGGGCCGGGCATCACGAAGTTGACGAGGTTGTTCTTCAGCTTGCCGCCGGTCTTGTCGTTCTTCGGGTCGGCCGCGGTGGCACCCTCCCAGGCCGCGCCGAAGATCATCGCCGACTTGCCCTGGCCGTAGACGATGTACCGGTCGGACTCGTCCTTGGTCTTGTCACCGTGCATGTACTTGTCGATGACGTTCTTGAACTCGTCGAGGCCCTTGAGGGACTCCGGGGAGGAGAGGTTGCCCTTCCACTGGCCGCCGGACTGCACGGCGATGGAGCCACCGGCGTCGTAGACGAAGGACATGGCCGCGTACCAGTCGCGGGTGGGCTGGTACCAGGCGCTGAACTTGTCGCCCTCCTTCTTCTGGATCTTGTCCAGGTCGGCGGTCAGCTCGGTGTACGTCTTCGGGGTGGTCTTGATGCCGGCCGAGGCGGCGATGTCCTTGCGCCAGTTGGCGACGCGGCCACCGGCGTAGTACGGCACGCCGTAGGTCTTGCCGTCGTAGGACACCGAGGCCTTGAGGCCGTCCAGCCACTGGCCGGAGTTGCTGAACTGGGAGGTGTCGACCGGGGCGAAGGCACCCTTGACCATGTAGCCGAGCATCTCGGTGTTGCCCATCTCGACCACGTCGGGGACCTTGTCCGTGGCCAGGACGGCGTCCAGCTTGGTGTTCTTGTCCGGCCAGCCGTAGTACTCGTGATTGATCTTGATGCCGGGGTGCTTCTTCTGCACGGCGGCGTCGGCGGCCTTCACCAGCTCGGGCCAGTTGTTCTGCGCGTCCACCGTGAGCCAGACGGTGAGTTCCTTGGCGTCCGAGCCCTGGGACTTGTTGTCGCCCTTGTTGTCACTGCCACACGCCGCCACGGAGAAGACCATGCCCGCGATACCCATCGCGGCTATCAGCTTGCGCTTCACGCCACCCTCCTCAGGGATGCCACAAACCCCCCTGCCTCCCCGCGCGAGCGTTGGGCCGGGACCTGGACCAATGGTGTAGACCAGTGCCGGAAGCTTGGCCCAGACCACCAGACCTGTCAAGGGTGGTCGAATGGGCTCCGACCAGCCGTTATGCGACCTACATATGCAAGGACCTTTAAGTAACAAGCCCTCGAAAACCCTCGGTGCGGACGAGACAATTCCGGTAGACCACTCAAGCGGTGGACTAGACCAGAAGGGCCCGCGACGGTATACAGAAGGGATCACGCAGCGTGCAGGACGAATCCCGGTACGCTGCCGTGCCACGAGCGAGCCGCATCAGGAGCCGGGAAGGCGGAGCATGAGCACCGACGTCAGCAGTGCGGAGAACGAGAGCGGGACAGCCGTCCGTACCGCGCGCGTGCCCAAGTACTACCGCCTGAAGAAGCACCTCCTCGACATCACCGAGACCCAGGCGCCCGGCACCCCGGTCCCGCCCGAGCGCACCCTGGCCGCCGAGTTCGACACCTCCCGCACCACCGTCCGCCAGGCCCTTCAGGAACTGGTCGTCGAGGGCCGTCTCGAACGCATCCAGGGCAAGGGCACCTTCGTGGCCAAGCCGAAGGTGTCCCAGGCGCTCCAGCTCACCTCGTACACCGAGGACATGCGCGCCCAGGGTCTGGAGCCGACCTCGCAACTGCTGGACATCGGCTACATCACGGCCGACGACCGGCTGGCCGGCCTGCTCGACATAAGCGCGGGCGGCCGGGTGCTGCGCATCGAGCGGCTGCGCATGGCCAACGGCGAGCCGATGGCGATCGAGACCACGCACCTGAGCGCGAAGCGCTTCCCGGCCCTGCGCCGCTCCCTCGTCAAGTACACGTCCCTGTACACCGCCCTCGCCGAGGTGTACGACGTCCGTCTCGCGGAGGCCGAGGAGACCATCGAGACCTCGCTGGCGACCCCGCGCGAGGCCGGCCTGCTCGGCACCGACGTCGGCCTGCCGATGCTGATGCTCTCCCGGCACTCCCTGGACCGCGAGGGCCAGCCGGTCGAGTGGGTGCGGTCGGTCTACCGAGGCGACCGCTACAAGTTCGTCGCCCGCCTCAAGCGCCCGCAGGACTGACCGGCCGACCCTTCACGGAATCGACATACCGAGAGGCCGGACGGCTACTTCCGCTCCGGTGACGCCGTGACCTAGATTGCCTGCGCATTACACAGGTGAACGGTGAGGGGACGGAGCCGCGGTATGTCGGATGTACCTGAAGTGAGGCAGCCGGTGGTGACACCTGTACGTGTGGTCATCGTCGTCTGCCTCGTCGCGCCCTTCGTGGCGATGCTGTGGGTGGGCTCCTACGCCAGGACGGACCCGACGTTCATCGGGATCCCGTTCTTCTACTGGTACCAGATGCTGTGGGTGCTGATCTCCACCGCGCTCACCGTGACCGCGTACCAGCTGTGGCAGCGTGACCAGCGCGCCCGCAAGGCCGACCACACGAACGGGGGTGCGCAGCGGTGAAGGACGGCGTGAACGGCGTCGCGCTCGGCGTCTTCATCTTCTTCTTCCTGGCCGTCACGGTCATGGGATTCCTGGCCGCGCGCTGGCGCAAGGCCGAGAACGAGCACAGCCTCGACGAATGGGGCCTGGGCGGCCGGTCGTTCGGGACCTGGGTCACCTGGTTCCTGCTCGGCGGCGACCTCTACACGGCGTACACCTTCGTCGCCGTACCCGCGGCGATCTACGCGGCGGGTGCGGCCGGCTTCTTCGCCGTGCCGTACACGATCCTGGTCTACCCGCTGATCTTCACGTTCCTGCCCCGCCTGTGGTCGGTGTCCCACAAGCACGGCTACGTGACGACCTCGGACTTCGTGCGCGGCCGGTTCGGCTCCAAGGGCCTCTCGCTGGCCGTCGCGCTGACCGGCATCCTGGCGACGATGCCCTACATCGCCCTGCAGCTCGTGGGCATCCAGGCGGTGCTCGACGTGATGGGCGTCGGCGGCAGCGACGGCACCAACTGGTTCGTGAAGGACCTGCCGTTGCTCATCGCCTTCGGCGTGCTGGCGGCCTACACCTACTCCTCCGGCCTGCGGGCCCCCGCGCTGATCGCGTTCGTGAAGGACGGGCTGATCTACCTCGTCATCGCGGTGGCGATCATCTACATCCCGATCAAGCTGGGCGGGTTCGACGACATCTTCGCCAAGGCGGGTCACGCCTTCGCCCAGACCAACCCGGCGACCGGCAAGCCGCGCGGCGCGCTGGCACCGCCGGAGGCGGGTCAGTGGACCTACGCCACACTGGCGTTGGGTTCCGCGCTCGCCCTGTTCATGTACCCGCACTCGATCACCGCGACGCTCTCCTCCAAGAGCCGTGACGTGATCCGCCGCAACACCACGATCCTGCCGCTGTACTCCCTGATGCTGGGCCTGCTGGCGCTGCTCGGCTTCATGGCGATCGCGGCCGGCGTCAAGGTCACCAACGGCCAGCTGGCGATCCCGCAGCTGTTCGAGAACATGTTCCCGGACTGGTTCGCGGGCGTGGCCTTCGCGGCGATCGGCATCGGCGCCCTGGTCCCGGCGGCCATCATGTCCATCGCGGCCGCGAACCTGTTCACCCGCAACATCTACCGGGACTTCATCAAGCCGGACGCCACACCGAAGCAGGAGGCCCAGGTCTCCAAGCTGGTGTCCCTGCTGGTGAAGGTGGGCGCGCTGGTCTTCGTCCTCACCATGGACAAGACGGTCGCCATCAACTTCCAGCTGCTGGGCGGCATCTGGATCCTGCAGACCTTCCCGGCGCTGGTGGGCGGCCTGTTCACCCGCTGGTTCCACCGCTGGGCCCTGCTCGCGGGCTGGGCGGTCGGCATGGTCTACGGCACGGCCGCGGCGTACGGCGTCGCCTCCCCCACCCAGAGGCACTTCGGCGGCTCGGCCAAGGAGATCCCGGGCATCGGCGAGATCGGCTACATCGGCCTCACGGCGTTCGTGATGAACGTGGTGGTGACGGTGGTCCTGACCTTCGCCCTGCGGGCCCTGAAGGCCCCGGAGGGCATCGACGAGACGAAGGCGGAGGACTACACGGCGGACGCGGGCGACCCGGGCGTCCAGGTGGAGCTGCCGCCGGCCACCGCGGGGGCCTCGCACTGACGGGACCGGCCGGAAGCACGCGCGGCTCAGCGGTCGCGGGTGCGCCCGGCCATCGCGTCCCAGAAACGGTCCAGTTCACGGACGCGCATGCTCACCCAGGGAGGCGTCTTGCGGTGCACCAGCCGGGGCAGCCACCGGCGTACCAGGCCCGGCAACAGGACCTGCTGCTGACGGCAGAAGGGCTCCCGGAACTCGCCCCTCGGCACCGTGCCGCGGGGCGGGTAGGGGCACAGCTGGAAGGAGCAGTCGGGCAGACAGGTGGTGCCCGGGGCGGGCGGCGCCGAGGTGCCGCGCCGCAGCTCCGGCCGCAGCGGCTCGCGGCTCGTGCGGATGCACGGCGGGAGCGGGGTGCCCGGGCGCTCGGCGCGGGCCATGCGCTCCTCGACCTCCTCGGGATACCCGTCCCGCTCGATCAGGTTCAGCATGAGCAGCACGTCGGCGACGAGGCGCTGGGCTCGTCCGTCGAGGGTGCTCCACCCGGCCGAGGGCGGTATCCACAGGTTGTGCTTGCGAAAGCCCCCGTTCTGCGCCCCTCGTGACCCCACGTTGTCGGTGACCGTCTTCTCGTCGATCCACAGGAAACGCTCGGGCCGGCCGGTCTCCAGTGCCATGGCCACGAGATCACCGGCCTCGGCGACGAACGGGTGCAGGGTCCGCCGGGGTCCGTCCCCGTCGGCTCCGGGCAGGCCGGGCGCGTTGTTCACGGTGCCCGCCATGGACAGCCAGCGCCGTACGGTCTGCACCGCGCTGGTCCCGCCGATGACCCGGGACGGCTCGGGCGGCCCGTCCCGGTCGCCGTCCCGCAGCACCGCGCCGTCCGGGTTCGGTTCGCGGCGGCCGGCACCGTCCGGGAGCTCCCACAGGCACAGCGCCTGCAGCAGCGTCAGCTGCGTGTACCAGCACCGGGACTGCTGCAGCACGGTCTCCGCCTGCCGGATCAGCTCGGCCCGGTTGCCGGGATGCGAATAGGGGTGCCGTTTGCGCCTGTTGGCAGCGAACTTGAAGCCCTGGGCCAGCGCGGCCTCCAGGGCGAGCGGCAGGTCGGGGGGACCATGGGTGTACGTCGGGTCGAGGTGACGCAGCCACTTGCCGAGGCGTTCGCGGGCCTCGTCACGGTGGGCGTCGTCGACGGAGCCCAGCAGCATGGGGATCATCCAGGCCCGCATCACGAACGACCTGGACAGCTCGATACGGTCCCTGCGGTACCGCTCCCTGGTCTCCTTGCGGCACCGCTGCAACCGGTCGATCTCCGCGGCCGACCTGTCCCACGAGGCGGCGCGGGCCGTCATCGCCCTGCGCATCCGCTCCGACCAGTCCTGGTCCGCCCTCTTGCGGCGGTCCTTCAGCTCGCGCACCGCCTCGTCGTACTCACCGACGGGGTCCGTGGTCAGCCCGACGGTCTCCCGGATCACCGCGAACGCCGCGGTCCCGCCGCTGCCGAACTCCTGGGCCACGGCCAGGCGCACGGCGTACGAGGGCTCCGTCTTGCCCATCTCGAAGAGGTGCTCGTAGAGCAGCATGGTGTCGGTCTTCTCGGACGCCGCGCGCAGTGCCGTACCGAGCTGCTTCAGCAGTCTGAGTTTGGCGTCCTCGACGGTGCGCCGGTCCCCCTTGATGTCGGACCAGCGCTCGTGCACCTTCTCGACGATGTCCTTCAGCAGCCGTGGTGCGGGTTCCACGCTGTCGATCTCCATGGCCGCCGCGTACAGGTCGAGCGCCTTGGGGTCGTCGGTGCGCCGGTTCGCGGCCGTCAGCAACCGCTGCGCCATGGGCCGGCCGTACACGGGAGCCTGTCGCAGCAGCTCGTCCCGGTGCTTGCGCAGCTCGGCCCCGACACCGCCGTCTCTCGCCGACAGCTCCGCCGCGCGGCGGCGGGAGAGCAGCACCAGGGCGATGAGCAGCTCACGGCTGGGGCCGGGCGGTTGCAGTGCCCGCTGGACCAGTTCGCCGGCGGCCCGCTCGCCGAGGTGGTGCAGCATGCGGAAGCCGAGGTAGGCCTGGATGATGCTGTGCGGGAAGCGGACCCGCTTCTCGAAGCTCTCGACCAGCCGGAGCTTGTTCGCGTGCGCGGCGAAGTGTGCGAGCGCGGTCTGGCACTGGCCCAGGTTGCCCTCCCGCAGCCGCCTGCGCTCTCCTGGGCCGAGGTGGTCGCAGAGCGCGTCCCAGATGCGTTGCCGGTGCCACTCCGTGCAGGTGTTGCCGCGTCTGCCGTACCGGTCGAAACGGTGGGCCCGGTTGCGCAGATGCTCGACCCGGGCCGAGGTCCGCCGTGCCGCGCTCGGGTGGACGTCACCGCCCAGCAGTTCGGCGAAGCCGACCTCCAGCTTGTCCTGGAGCAGCCCTATGCACGCGAGCGCGGAGACCACCTCGATGGTGTCGCCGCGTTCCTGGGGTGCCAGTTCGACGTCGTCGCGGAGCCGGCCCTCGCGCACGGCGCGGTCCCAGGTCTCCAGCAGCCACAGCCGCAGCGTGCCGCGGTCCCAGCTGCGGGTGTCCAGCCGGTGGCCGTCATGGCGTGGCCGGCCGCGTTCCAGGTCGCCGTGGTGGTGCAGTTCACGGGCGATCTGGAGGTAGATGGGGGATTCGGTGACCTCGGCGGTCTCCACGATCCAGTCGATGCGGCGCTCGTCCGTGTCCGGGACGCGCGCCTCGACGAACCGCAGCGCGTCCTCCTCGCTCAGCGGTTCGAGCTCCACGATCGCGGCGGAGGTGCTCTCCAGCGGGCTGTGCGGCCGGGAGGCGATGACGAGGGGCAGCTTCTCCTCGTGGGCCTGTTCGATGGCTTTGCGGATGATGTTGTCCCGGTCCTCCTGGTACCTCTCGTCGAGCACCGCCTCCTCCAGGCCGTCGGCGATGACGACGACCTTGTCGTCGGCGAGCAGTTGCTGCCAGACACGGTCGTTCTTGCTGCGCGCCAGGATCCCGCGGGGTGCCTCCTCGGCGAACCGCTGCCGGGCCATGCGCTCGAAGTTCAGGTCGCCTCCGGTGGCGTCCCGCAACCGGATCGGCACGGGAACCGCGTGCTGCCGGGCCAGCAGTTCGGTGAGCCGCACCAGCACGGCGGTCTTGCCGGTGCCCACCCCGCCGACGAGTACGTAGGGCCTGCGGGTGTCGCGCGACCGCAGCCGCTGGGCGATGACCCGGGCGACCTCCTCGCGGCCCACGATCTCGGAGATGTCGGGACCGGCGGTGCGCACCAGCCGGTACGGATGCCTGCGCGCCTTGACGAGGTAGCGCCTCTTGGTCCAGCTGTACCAGAAGAACAGGAACGCCGCCGCGGCGACCGAGGCGGCCAGCAGCGGACCGACGAAACGAAGCACGCTGTCGAAGCTGGTCGGCGAGTGCTTCCGCCACCGTTCGAAGGGGGTCGTGTGCCCGTGCGCCACGATCCACAGGCCCTCCACGGCCCACGCGACCAGGGCGGCCAGCAGGGCCAGCCAGACCAGCCGGGTCAGATTCGTGTACGACCACCAACGGCGCCACTTCCTGGGGCGGGTGGCGTCGTGACGGGACTCCAGCCGGATGGTCAGACGGTGCCAGTGACCAAGAAGGAACCGCTGGACCCGGTGCCAGGCCCGCCTCGCCTCCAGCGTCGCCATCGGCGCGCTGCGGGGCTGCACCTTGCCCGGCGGATGCCGGACGATTCTCGTCATGGTGCCTCTCCTTGCGAGACCGGCTCTCGGTACGGAGGACCCGCGGGCACCTAAGACCATGGAAGCACTCCCGCCGAGCCCCGCAACTCGGCCGACGACGTCACTCTGCTCACTTACGAGTTGACGCTCCGATACCGGCGCGACACAACATCTGGGGGTGACGTGACGACCCGGCACTAGATGTATGCTCATGCTCGCTGTCGCCGCAGGGGAATCCGGTGCGAATCCGGAACTGTCCCGCAACGGTGTACTTGTGCGCTTCCGTGCACGAGAGTCAGTCCGAGGACCTGCCGACAGCACGCCCGGCCAACCCGGTTCGGGCGTTCTGACGTCCGGGCCTCGTGGAGTGGGCCAGGGTCTCGACGCGCGCCCTCGTGCGCTCGCGCTGCCCGCTGCCCTCCGCAAGGCCCCGTGCCGAGCGAGGGAGAGCCCCACGTGACCATCGCGCCAGCCGAACCGGCTTCAGCGACCACGACCGTCCCGGAGACCGACGGTCCCGGAACGGCCCTGCTGCGGATCCTGACCGAGCTGACCGCCGACCTCCCCGACACCGATCCCGGCCGGGTCGCCGCCGCCGCGCTGCGCGGCCGGTCCGCGCGGGCCGACGAGTCGGAGTTGCGCGAGCTGGCCACCGAGGCCGCCGCCGGTCTGATCTCCGAGGACCCCGCCTACTCGCGGCTGGCAGCCCGCCTGCTCACCGTCTCCATCCGGGCCGAGGCCGCCTCGCAGGGCGTGACGTCCTTCACCGGGTCCGTGGCGGTGGGACACCGCGAGGGCCTCATCGCCGACCGCACCGCCGAGTTCGTCCGGCTCCACGCGGCCCGCCTCGACGCGCTCGTCGACCCGGCCGCCGACGACCGCTTCGGCTACTTCGGCCTGCGCACCCTGCACAGCCGCTATCTGCTCCGGCACCCGATCACCCGCAAGGTCATCGAGACCCCCCAGTACTTCATGCTCCGGGTCGCCGCCGGTCTCGCCGAGGACGACACCTCCCGTGCCCTGGACGAAGTCGCGGCGCTCTACGGGCTCATGAGCCGCCTCGACTACCTCCCGTCCTCCCCCACCCTCTTCAACTCCGGGACCCGGCACCCCCAGATGTCGTCCTGCTACCTCCTCGACTCCCCGAAGGACGAGCTGGATTCCATCTACGACCGCTACCACCAGGTCGCCCGGCTCTCCAAGCACGCCGGTGGCATCGGCCTGTCGTACTCCCGGATCCGCAGCCGCGGTTCGCTGATCCGCGGCACCAACGGGCACTCCAACGGCATCGTGCCGTTCCTGAAGACCCTGGACGCCTCGGTCGCCGCCGTGAACCAGGGCGGCCGGCGCAAGGGCGCCGCCGCGGTCTACCTGGAGACCTGGCACTCCGACATCGAGGAGTTCCTGGAGCTGCGCGACAACACCGGCGAGGACGCCCGCCGTACGCACAACCTGAACCTCGCGCACTGGGTCCCTGACGAGTTCATGCGCCGGGTGAACGCCGACGAGCCGTGGTCCCTGTTCTCCCCCGCCGACGTGCCGGAGCTGGTGGACCTGTGGGGCGCGGAGTTCGACGCCGCCTACCGCAGGGCCGAGGCCGCCGGCCTCGCGCACCGGACCATCCCCGCCCGTGACCTGTACGGCCGCATGATGCGCACCCTCGCGCAGACCGGCAACGGCTGGATGACCTTCAAGGACGCGGCCAACCGCACCGCGAACCAGACGGCGACCCCCGGCCACGTCGTGCACTCCTCCAACCTCTGCACGGAGATCCTGGAGGTCACGGACGACGGCGAGACGGCGGTCTGCAACCTGGGGTCGGTGAACCTCGGGGCGTTCGTCGACACGGCGACCGGCGACATCGACTGGGAGCGGCTGGACGGGACGGTCCGCACCGCGGTGACCTTCCTGGACCGGGTCGTCGACATCAACTTCTACCCGACCGAGCAGGCCGGCCGGTCCAACGCCAAGTGGCGGCCGGTGGGCCTGGGCGCCATGGGTCTCCAGGACGTCTTCTTCAAGCTGCGGCTGCCCTTCGACTCCCCTGCGGCCAAGGCCCTCTCCACCCGGATCGCCGAGCGGATCATGCTCGCCGCGTACGAGGCCTCCGCCGACCTCGCCGAGCGCAACGGACCGCTGCCCGCCTGGGAGAAGACACGCACCGCGCGGGGCGTGCTGCACCCCGACCACTACGGCGTCGAGTTCACCTGGCCGGAGCGCTGGGCGGCGCTGCGCACGCGGATCGCCGAGACCGGGATGCGCAACAGCCTGCTCCTCGCCATCGCGCCCACCGCGACGATCGCCTCGATCGCGGGGGTCTACGAGTGCATCGAGCCGCAGGTCTCGAACCTCTTCAAGCGCGAGACGCTGTCCGGTGAGTTCCTCCAGGTCAACTCGTACCTGGTGCGGGAGCTGAAGAACCTGGGTGTCTGGGACGCCCGTACCCGGGAGGCGCTGCGCGAGGCGAACGGCTCGGTGCAGGGCTTCGCCTGGATCCCCGAGGACGTGCGCGACCTCTACCGCACGGCGTGGGAGATCCCGCAGCGCGGCCTGATCGACATGGCCGCCGCCCGCACCCCGTACCTGGACCAGGCCCAGTCCCTGAACCTGTTCCTGGAGACGCCGACCATCGGCAAGCTCTCCTCGATGTACGCGTACGCCTGGAAGTCCGGGCTGAAGACGACGTACTACCTGCGTTCGCGGCCGGCGACCCGGATCGCCCGCGCCGCCCGGGCCGCCGTGCCCGTCCAGCAGGCGGCCCCCGAAGACGCCGTCGCCTGCTCCCTGGAAAACCCCGAGTCCTGCGAGGCCTGCCAGTGATGTCCAGCAAGAACCTTCTCGACCCCGGCTTCGAGCTCACGCTCCGCCCGATGCGCTACCCGGACTTCTACGAGCGCTACCGGGACGCCATCAAGAACACCTGGACCGTGGAGGAGGTCGACCTCCACTCGGACGTCGCCGACCTCGCGAAGCTCAGCCCGTCCGAGCAGCACCTCATCGGCCGGCTGGTCGCCTTCTTCGCGACCGGCGACTCGATCGTGGCGAACAACCTGGTGCTCACGCTCTACAAGCACATCAACTCCCCCGAGGCGCGGCTCTACCTGAGCCGGCAGCTCTTCGAGGAGGCCGTGCACGTCCAGTTCTACCTGACGCTCCTCGACACCTACCTGCCCGACCCGGAGGACCGCACGGCGGCCTTCGCGGCGGTCGAGAACATCCCCTCGATCCGGGAGAAGGCGGAGTTCTGCTTCAAGTGGATGGACTCGGTGGAGAACCTGGACCGGCTGGAGTCCAAGGCCGACCGCCGGCGCTTCCTGCTCAACCTGATCTGCTTCGCCGCGTGCATCGAGGGCCTGTTCTTCTACGGCGCCTTCGCGTACGTCTACTGGTTCCGCAGCCGGGGTCTGCTGCACGGTCTCGCCACGGGCACCAACTGGGTGTTCCGCGACGAGACGATGCACATGAGCTTCGCGTTCGACGTGGTCGACACGGTCCGCAAGGAGGAGCCGGAGCTCTTCGACGACGAACTGCGGGAGCAGGTCACCGACATGCTGCGGGAGGCCGTCGAGGCGGAGCTGCAGTTCGCCCGTGACCTGTGCGGTGACGGCCTGCCGGGCATGAACACCGACTCGATGCGCCAGTACCTGGAGTGCGTCGCCGACCAGCGCCTCGGCCGCCTCGGCTTCGCCCCGGTGTACGGCTCGGAGAACCCGTTCTCCTTCATGGAACTGCAGGGCGTTCAGGAGCTGACGAACTTCTTCGAGCGGCGTCCGTCCGCGTACCAGGTGGCGGTGGAGGGCACGGTCGACCTGGACGAGGACTTCTGAGGCTGCCGGTCCGCGCGGTCCTCGTGGGCCTCTCTGATCTGCCGGTCGACGCGCCTGTCGCGCAGGACGCCGAGCACGGACGGGAGGGCCATGAGGACCAGGATGCCGAGGACCAGGAGCATTCCGACGAGACCTTCGATCTGGTTTCCGTTCATGGACACCACTGTCGCGCCGGACACTGCTTACCGTGAGTGGCAGCACTGCCAGGCACCCTCGAATTACTGCCGGTGTCGAGGCACACTGGCAGCATGCTGAGGAACGTGGCTGCGGTGCTCCTGGACGGCGTGCATCCCTTCGAGCTCGGGGTGGTCTGCGAGGTCTTCGGCCTCGACCGCTCCGACGAGGGACTGCCGGTGTACGACTTCGCCGTGGTCTCGGCCGAGGGCCCGGCGCTCGGCACCCATGTCCCCGGCCTCACCGTCAGCACGCCGTACGGCCTGGACCGGCTGGAGGAGGCCGATCTGATCGCGGTCCCGGCCTCCGACGCCAACGTCACCCGCGACTACCCGCCCGAGCTGCTCGACGCGCTGCGCCGGGCGGTGGACCGGGGCGCCAGGGTGCTCAGCGTCTGCTCCGGTGCCTTCGTACTCGGCGCCGCCGGACTGCTGGACGGGCGCCGCTGCGCCGTGCACTGGCGGCACGCGGAGTTGCTGGGCCGCCGGTACCCGCGCACCCGGGTCGAGCCGGACGTGCTGTACGTCGACGAGGACCCGGTGATCACCTCGGCCGGCACCGCCGCCGGCATCGACGCCTGTCTGCACCTCGTCCGCAAGGAGCAGGGTCCCGAGGTCGCCGCGAAGATCGCCCGGCGGATGGTGGTGCCGCCGCACCGGGACGGCGGCCAGGCCCAGTTCATCGAGCGCCCGCTGCCGGAGGGTCCCTGCGACACGGTCGGCCCGGTGCTGGCCTGGATGACGGAGCACCTCGACGAGGAGGTCACCGTCGAACAGCTCGCCGCCCGCGCCCTGATGGCCCCGCGGACCTTCGCCCGCCGCTTCCAGCAGGAGACCGGCACCACGCCGTACCGCTGGATCCTGCGGCAACGGGTGCTGCTGGCGCAGGAGTTGCTGGAGGGCACGGACGAGACGATGGACGCCATCGCGGGCCGCACCGGTTTCGGTACCGCGGCCGCGCTGCGCCACCAGTTCGCGAAGTCGCTGGGCACCACCCCGAACGCCTACCGGCGCGCGTTCCGGGGCCCGCAGGCCGCCGCCTGAGCCCGGCGCCCACGGAGAACGTCTGCCGTAGACGCCTACCGGCGCGCGTCCGGTGGCCGGACGGACCACCCGAGCGCGCGCCGGTATCAGGAGCCGGCCGGGAGCCGGCGGGTCACCAGGGCACCGGCGTGAGCAGCAGGCGCTGGGGACGCAGGGTGATGCCCACCCGGGTGGCGTCCTCCGACCCGGGGACCTGTTCGAAGCGGTACTTCGCGCACAACGCCGCGGTGATCAGGGTCAGTTGCGCCATGGAGAAGTGGTCGCTCGGGCACTTGCGGTTGCCGACGCTGAAGGGGCTCATGGCGTACTTCGGCACTTCCGCGGCCCGCTCCGGCAGCCAGCGGTCCGGGTCGAAGTCGAGGTGCGCCGGGTACGAGTGCGCGTCGCGCTGGACGGCGTAGGGGCTGTAGACGATGTCGGACCCGGCCGGAATGCGATAGCCGCCGAGCTCGGTGTCGGTCTTGGCCCGCCGCGTCAATATCCATACGGCGGGCCGCAAACGCATGGCCTCGACGACGACATTGTTGGTGTGGGCGAGCCGGCGGACATGCTCAAAACCGACCGGTTGACCGCCCGTCACGGATTGGACCTCGCTCCGTACCTTCTCGGCGTGTTCCGGGTGTTCGGCGAGCACCTGGAGCAGCCACATGATCGTGGAGGCGACTGTTTCACTTCCGGGGGTGAGTATCGCGACGACCTGGTCGTGGATCTCCTGTTCCCCGATGGGCTCGCCATTCTCGTCCTTCGCTTCGAGCAATGCCGTCAGCAAATCGTCCGGCTTTTGACCAGATGCCCGGCGCTCGGTGACGATCTCGTCGACGAGGAGATGCAAATCGGCCAGGGCCCGGTTGAATTCCCGGTTGGCAGGCAGCGGCAACCGGTAGAGCGGGCCGAGCGGGACGACCATCCGCCGGTACATACCGCGGAAGACGCTCGCGAGGTCGACGCTGAGGCGCTCGGCGCGCTCGTCCATGTACTCGCCGCGCAGCAGGCAGCGGGCGGCGATGCGGACGGCGACCCGGAACGACTCCGAGGTGCAGTCGACGGTGTCGCCGGGCCGCCAGCGCTCGGTGAGGGCGTGTGCCTCCTCCTCCATGACCGGCCCGTACTGCGGGATCGCGGAGAGGTTGAACGCGGGCTGGATGGTCCGGCGCTGGCGCCGGTGGCGGGGTCCGTTGGCGGTGGCCACGCCCTCCTTGCCGAGCAGTCCCTCCAGGGACTCCCACAGGGGCCCGGCGATGATGAAGTCGGGGCTGAGGGCGAGGGCGCCGGTGAGCGCCGGGGTGGTGACGGCGTACACCTCCTTGGGGCCCAGCCTGAGGCGCACCATGTCGCCGTGCTCGCGCAGCCGGGACATGAAGGCCAGCGGGTCGCGGACCAGCTTCCAGCCGTGTCCGAGCATCGGCACACCGCCGCCGGCCAGGGGCGGTTCACGCAGTTCACTTGCTTCCAGGGCCCCGGGGGTCGCGGGCTTCACGGACTCGACGGTCATTTCTCACCTGCCGCTTCGTTGGTGACGTACGGGGGCGTGGACCGGTCGTCCCAGCTGTCGACCGTGTAACGGCCGGATTCGTGGTGGAACCAGTAGACGGAGCTGAACCAGTTCCGCATATTGGCGACACAGGCCAGGACCGCGGCACCGAGTTCCTTTCCATGGACGGTGCCGTCGTCGAGCTGTTCGGCGAAACGAAGTGCGTCCCGTTCGGCGGCCAGGAATTCGCGAATGCATTCCTCGACACGCCGCCTGACTTCTTCGGTCGCCTGCTCCAGAGTCATTCCCTCATGAGTGACGAGACTGATTCCGAGATTGTGCACCTCGTCGCCCGCCATCTCCTTTGGCAGCGAGCAGAGGTCGTTGTACCAGGCGGCGAATTCCTGGCTCAGCAGCGCCGGTCGGCGATATGCCGGGTTTTTGCGTACGACGTCCGGGAGTTCGAGTCCCGCGCTCGGCTCCAGGAGGTCCGTCCATATCCAGTGGGCGAAGGTGAGACGCCGTAGCGCGAGGTATTCCTCGACCTCGGGAACGTGACCCGTGGTGCGGTTGCGGAATTCGCGGTCGTACGCCTCGACGACGTCGTGGAAGTGCCGGGCGAACCGCTCGTTCCAGGTCGCGGGCAGAAACGAGTAGAGCCGCGCGACGCTGTCCGCGAACCCCGCGACCAGGGTGTCCGGGTGGTGCAGATGGTGCAGTGGGGCATCGAGGGCCGCGTGCAGCCGGAACCTCAGCCGCCGCCAGTCGGCCGACCGGCCGTGCACCACGTCCCGGTCGTGCCGGTCGTCCCAGACGAAGAACCAGGCGCTGTAGTCGCATATCGCCTGGATGACCTCCTCGGACGCGCCCAGGTAGTACCCCGCCATGAGGTCGGTGTAGCAAAGGCCGTCGGCATATTCCTGCACCTTGTCCGCCGGCATCAGCCGTTTTTCCAGCAGCCAGAGGCGGGTCTTCTCCTGGAGCCGTGGCCAATACGGATGCAGTTGCCGGGGAAACTCGACCTCGATCACCGGGAGGGCGAGTTGTGGTGGAACCGCGACCACCGTCGGCTTCGATGTGGTGCTGCGTGGGAAAGCGTGCACGAACAAACCCCTCTCAGCCGAGCCAGGAGCGCACGCCCCTCCCGCTGTGCCAGGCGTGCGCCGTTGCGTATCCCCGCACTTCCATTCAGCACCACAACTGACCGCTATGGGAACGGATTTGCTTCACTCACTACCCCCCTGTGCCGAGAATCTCCCCTTGTGTGACTGAATAGGGTTCGCTAGACACGTACAAAGGATCGAATCTGCGAAGGATGGACGAGCGAGTCTGACCGGACATGACGAACGCCTGGTCGGAACAGTCCCGACCAGGCGTCACAACCGCACGTGCGGTCTCAGTCGTTGGCGACCACGGGGTAGCGTGGCTCGTTCTCGGCCATCTGCCGCAGCGCGTCCTTGCGCTCCCGCTTGGAGAGCCGGTCGATGTACAGGTATCCGTACAGGTGGTCGGTCTCGTGCTGCAAACACCGCGCGAAGTAACCGGTGCCGCGCACCTTGATCGGGTTGCCCTTCTCGTCCTGCCCGGTGACCTCTGCGTAGTCGGGCCGGGCGAGCGGCGCGTACGCGGTGGGCACCGACAGGCAGCCCTCGTTGCTGTCGTCGAGCCGCCGCTGCTCGGCCGGGAGGTCGACGAGCTTCGGGTTGCACACCACGCCGACGTGCCGGGCACCCTCGTCGTCCTGGCAGTCGTAGACGAAGACCTTCAGGTCGACCCCGATCTGGTTGGCGGCGAGACCCACGCCCTCGGCGGTCCGCTGGCTCGCGAACATGTCGGCGACCAGTTGGTCCAGCTCCTCGCCGAACTCGGTGACGTCCTTGCACTCCTTGTGCAGCACCGGGTTCCCGACGACGGTGATGGGCCGCGAGGTCCCCCGCGCACGCCAGGCGTTCTCGCGCTCCTCGGTCCCCTCGGTGTCGACGACGAACCCGTCGTCGTCCACCGGGAGCACGCCCACGTGCTGCTGATCGGTGTCCTGCTGCGCCATGACCGACGTAAGCCTTCCTAGGTAAAACGGGGGGAGATGTTGCTGATACAGGGTACGTGGGCGCGCCCGGCCACAACGAAGCCGCAGCGGAACGACGGCCTCAACAGACCTCTTCCAGATCCCGCCAGTCCCTCGAATCAGGGCTGTCCGCCACCCACCCGTCCAGCAACCCCCGCACCAGCGCAGCGGGCGCGGCCACCCCGCACTCCCGCTCCGGCACCCACAACTGCCCGTCCGTCCGGTGCCCCAGCGGTCCCGGATGCCCCGGCTCACTGTGGTCGTGGGGGTCCAGGTGCACCCCGTCGCCCTCGTCCGACGGCATCCGCGACTCGGAGCACATCCGGCACAGCAGCCGCACGGAAGAGGACCAGTCCTCGGCCGCGAACCCGGCGTCCCCCGCCAGCTGCTCCAGCGCGTCCCGGTCCGCCTCCGTCGCCGCCTCGAGCAGCACCACCCAGGTCGGCACCGGTGACGGCGCCCACAGCTCGATCTCGTCGAACACGGGGTACGCGTGCCCCGTCGCCGTGGTCCGTTCCCCGTGCGGCACCCCGTCGTGCAGGACGACCTCGCCCCAGCGCCGCCCGGACGAGGGAAGCGGAATGGACTGCACCTCGATCCGCGCGGGGTCCAGTCGCCGCCCCCACACCACCTCGGCCTCCCCCTCCGGGGACAGCCGTACCGCGGCGCTGCCCAGGTCCATCCCGGTCGGCTCACCGGACGCGGTGGCGCCTCCCGGCACCCGCAGCCCGTACGCCTGCCAGGCCCGCCGCGCCAGCGGCCAGTCCTGCAGCGCGGTCGCCGCGATGCCCACGTTCCACCAGTCCGGCGCCCCGGTCTCGCGGTCCAGCAGCGCCACCGCCCGCAGGCCGGCCGCCCGTGCCTGCTCCCAGTCGTGCCGGAACTTGTGCAGCAGGGCGAGGTTGAACCAGGACTCGGACAGCCAGGGTTCCAGGTCGGCGGCGCGCGTCAGCAGCTCGCCCGCGTCCTCGTACCGGCCGTCGCCGATCAGCGTGAACGCGCGGTCGGTGGCCTGCCGCCAGGAGGCGGAGGGCCGGTGCCGTCCCTTGCCGAAGATCCTCACGATTCCCGCCTGCCAGTTCCAGTTCCGCACAGTGGGCTGGCTTGTGCCCCCGGACATCACCCTCTCCCTCGCATCCAACCACGTACGACGGGAGAGCCGCTCATTACCCATGGGTTACCCAGCCGCGCGCAGGGTCAGACAGTCTCTGGCGAGCACGCGGGCCAGGGCTTCCACGACCTCGGGAGCGTAGTCCCCAGCGGTGGCCAGGCGTAACTCCTCCAGCGCGGTCAGCGGCCCGCCGGGCCCGGAATCCCGGGACTTCTCCTCGTACGCGTTGACGACGCGCACGATCCGGGCGGCGAGCGGCTGCTCCCGGTAGGGGTCGGCCTGCCGCTCCACGACCACGGCGACGGCCGCGGCCACCCCGGTCTGCCGGACGACCGCTCCGCCGAGCAGGGCTATCCGCCGCTGCTCCGCCGCCGGCAGCACGGCGGTGGCCCCGGCCGGGACCGGGTCGACGAGACTGAGCTGGCCGATGTCGTGCATCAGCGCCGCGTACTCCAGCACGGTGAGCTCCGCTCGGGACAGCCCCAGGTCCCGCCCGACGGCCTGGCTGAGCGCGGCGACCCGGCGGGCGTGCCCGGCCGGGGTGTACCCCGCGATCTCGGTGGCGCGGGCGAGGGAGGCGATGGTCTGCCGGTAGGTGGCACGGACGGCCTCGTACCGGCGCAGGGACAGCTGGGTGAGAAGCAGGGGCAGACAGAAGACGGGCAGCGCCCACAACCCCACGACGGCCACGGCCAGCGCCATCACCGCGCCGGTGGCGCAGACGGCGGACCCGATGCCGAGCAGGCCGCGCAGTTCGTCCCGCAGCAGCGGGCCGAACGGCCACCCCGTGCGGGAGTGCGCCTGCGCGGCGGCGAGCACGGCGTCGCACAGGACGGTGAGCACGAGCAGCGCGACCAACAGCAGCGCGTACGCCGGTCCGCCCCACTGCTCCAACGCGCCCCGGGTGTCGAGGGGTTGGAAGCAGACGGCGGCGAAGCCGACGGTGAGGACGCGCCGGGCGAGGTGGTCGGGCGTGGGCCGGCGGCCGCTGGCGATGTGGGGCACGTTGCCGAGCAGCGCGGCCGCGCCCACGACGGCGACGACCTGGAGGGCGCCGTCGCGGGCGGCGATCCCGGCATCGGCGCCGAGCAGCGCGTAGGCGAGCCCGCCTGCCGCCCCGAGGGGCGCGGCCTCCCGTACGTCGGCGCCGGGCCGGCGGGCCGCCTCCCCGAGGGCGACGAGCAGGCCGAAGGCGAGGGCGGCCAGGCGGTCGTCGAGCCCCTCCCACAGCGTGCCGGCGACACAGCCGAGCCCGAGCACCAACGCGGCCGACCGGAAGGACCACGTCACGGCAGCAGAACCAGGCCCCGCGCGGCGGGCGCACCGGCTCGGCCAACCGCCGGGAGCACACCGCCCGGCCCGGACGCCGGTCGAGGAAGCGACGGGATCCCGCTCCGCTGCCCGATCACGCCACCCCGCCGGGCCCCCGCACGGCGAAGCGACGAGACAGCGGTCGACGGTCCGATCACACGGTCCGGACGAGACGCCGGACGACGGGACGACGGGATCCTGCTCCGCTGCCCGATCACGCCGGCCGGCCTGGACGCCGGACGACGAGTCGGCGGGGTCGCGGGCGGCGGGGGGGGGGCGCGGTGGGGCCGGCTGGCCC
>NZ_JBEYFC010000075.1:0-26495 GCF_040634175.1 Streptomyces sp. NPDC007162 | reverse complement strand
GTCCGAGGCGGTGGTGCGGACACCGGTCACCCGGGCGTCCCACCGGAACTCCACACCCGCCTCCGTGCCATGGCGATATCAAGCGCGGCTGGATTGCATGCGACCGACCCGGTCGGAAAGCACCCCAAGGGATGGGAATCAGCCAGAGCCGCTGTCGCCAGTGAGACAGAACTGCCTGCTCACGGGCCCGACCATGGAACTTTTTTCGGCCACCCCGCCCCCTGGCCGGAAGCTCTCGTGACTTACGTTACGTTGCATGTGCGTGTCACCTTGCACTAAATTCCGGTGCTTGTTCGTGACATTCGAAACGGGGGAACATTTCGCCATGTCCGCAAACCCTTCGGCCCTCTCACGTCAGGGCTGGGACCGCTGGAATCTCGGCACGGAATTCGGAATCGACGATTCCGACGGAAACTACCAGTCACTCCGCGCCGCCTACGACGATCTCCCCGAGGACCCGTACGCGGTCGGCTCGGGCCGATACCGGCGCTACGCCCGCGGCGTCTTCCTGCCGTGGTCCAAGGAATTCTTCTGGATGCCGGCCACGGAAAGCCAGGCCCGGGAGGGCATGAACGGCTATTACCAGGGTGACAACAACCCGGAATACGTGAACGTCACTCGGAATCTGCCGGCCATCAGTGAAGCGGTCTGCAGCAACAAGCTCCTGCTGGACATCATCCAGTTCGACTTCTCCCAGACCCGTTGGAGCGAGGACGACGCGGTCTGGCCTCTCTACGTCGGCGTCCACCTGATCAAGCTGCACATCGAGGAGGAGGACCGGGAGGCCGTCTCCTCCCCGAACGAACTGCACCAGGACGGCGAGCCGTACGTCTTTGCCCACCTGATCTACCGGGACAACGCCGAGGGCGGCGCCAACCTCATCGCCACGCCCGAGTACCGGGGCAAGCAGCCCGAGGACGTCCCGCCCGCGGACCGCCTCGCCGAGTTCCAGATGGAACGCTCCCTGGAGGCGTACGCCATCACCGACCACCTCGTCAGCCACTACGTCGGCCCCATCCGCAAGGGTGACGCCGACCGGCCCGGCGAGCGAGCCATCCTGCTGGCCGACTGGGTGCCCATGCGCCACCGCATCTGAGGGGGGCAGCACATGAACGGCGTGCGTTACCGCCATGAGCGCCCCGTGGCCGCCGAGGCAGCCGACGAGCTGCGCAAGGCTCTCGGCTTCCACTACGGCGACGTCACCGTGGAACTTCTGGACACAGGTGTCGAGGTCGTCGTGGCGGCCGGTCCGACCGAGCCCGAACTCGGCGAGATGGTCCGCCACTTCCTGCGCGGCCATCGCGAGGTGCCGGTCACGGTCGTCGCCGAGCACCCCGGACGCCCCGGACTGACCTGCACCGTGCCTGACGACCACCGCATCGCCGTGGCCCGGGGCGCCTATCTGCAGGGCCCGGAGTGGACCGCGGCGATGGACCGGGTGCGCCGGCTGTGCCGGGAGCGGCTCGCCGAGCCGTTCGGCGCGCCGCTGCTGGCCGGACCGGCGCAGCTCTCCCGCGACGTACTGGTCCGGGCCGGGTACTACCAGAAGTTCCCGAACCTGGTGAACGCGGTCGCCCGGATCCGCGACCACTACTGGGACGGCATCACCGTCGCCCAGCTCCGCCCCGGCCAGACCGAGGCACGGGACTCCTTCTACCGGCCGGCCGAGACCGTCCTCACTCCGGTCACGTGCTACCACGTCTACGCCCACGCGGCCGAGCTGAGGGACCGTTACGGCACCGGGCTGTTCGCCATCGAGGGTCCGGTCTTCCGGCACGAGTCGCACAACCACAGCCCGACGCGGCTGGGCGAGTTCCGGATGTTCGAACTCGTCCGGATGGGCAGCGCCGAGGAGGTCGCGGACGACTTCGAGCGCATGCTGAAGGCGTTCACGGAGTTCTTCGCCGAACTCGGCGTGCCGCACCGCATCGTCAGCGCCTCCGACGCGTTCTTCGGGGACGCTCCGACCATGACGCGCGAGGCCCAGCTGCTCAACAAGAGCAAGTTCGAGGTACGGGTCCCGCTCGGCTCCGGTGAACTGTCCGTGGCCAGCGTCAACGCGCACGGCGAGGTGTTCGCCGACTCCTTCGGGCTGCGCGACCTCGGAACCGACGGCACCTGCTGCGCGGGAATCGGCCTGGACCGGCTCACCTACGCCCTGCTGTCGTACGGCCTGCTCGGTACCCCGGCCTGACCCGGCCGGCACACCGAAACCGACCCATCGAGGGAATGAGTTCCATGGAAGACCTGAAGAAGGTCGTCGACGACCTGCTGGAGCAGCTCGCCCAGGCACGGGATGTGCCGGCCGACGCCGAACCGTCGCAGATCATCATCAGCTCGCTCGACCAGATGCGCTTCCTGGTCGGCCTGGAGGAGCGGCTCGACGCCATGCTCGACGTCGGCGATGTGCTCCCCTTCGACCTGTCCGACCGCGAGGCGCTGCTCAAGAGCGTCCACGAACTGCTCGTGGAATCCGGAGTGACCCCGTGACCGCTGCGTCCGGCGCTGGTGACGGGCGATGAACACCGCCCGGAGGCGGCTGCTCGACCTGGGGGCGATGCGCGAGGTCGTCCGTGTCTCCGTGCCGCTGATGTTCGGCATGGTCGGCAACCTGGTCCTGATGCTGGTCGACCGGATCTGCCTGGCCCGCTACTCGGAGGACGCCCTCAAGGCGTCCGGGCCCGCCGTCTTCACCGCCACAACGGTGATCATGGTGACCACGGGGGCGGTCGGCATCACCCGCTCCTATGTGGCGCAGGCCCACGGCCGCGGTGACGAGCGCGGCGCGCTGGACGAGGGGGCGAACGGACTCGTCCTCGGCCTGCTGCTCTGCGCGCTGCTGCTGCTCGCCACCCCGCTGCTGACCCGGGTGCCGCAGCTGAGCGGGCAGCCCGCGCACATCGAGGCGCTGGAGGCGCAGTTCCTGGGCCTGTCCACCCTCTACGGCTCCGTCATGACACTCAACATGGCGCTGTCGTCGTACTTCAACGGGATGGGCCGGACCCGGATCCCGATGACCGTCGGCATCATCGGGCAGGCGGTCGGCGTCGTGATGACCATCGGCCTGGTCTTCGGCCGCTTCGGACTGCCGGAGCTGGGCATGCGGGGCTCCGCGCTCGGCACGCTCAGCGCCGTGTCCGTCATGTGCCTCGGCTACCTCGTGTGCCTGCCCCGGGGCTACACGGCGGGCTTGGGGCGGCTCATGCGCCAGGGGGGCAAACGGGTCGCCCAGGTGCTCTGGCTGCGACTGCGGCGCGGTGCCCCCGCGGGCGGCTCGCTCAGCCTGGAGGAGCTGGGGCAGACGGCGTTCGTGTGGCTGGCCGGCGTCCTCGGGTCGGTGGCGCTCGCCGCGAACAACGTCGCACTGGCCCTGAACTACGCGGCCGTCATCCCGCTGATCGGCCTCGGGATGGGCTGCAACATCCTGTGCGGCAAGGCCGTCGGCGCCGGACGCCACCGCGACGTCCCGCACATCATGCGGGTCACGCTGACGACCTCCGGTGTGTACGTCGCCGTGGTCGCGGTCCTCCAGATCGCCACCCCGGCCCTGCTGCTGAGCCCGTTCGGTCTCGACGGTGCCGGCTCCGCCGTGACCGGCCACGCCGTGGACACCTCGCGGGTGCTGTGGACGTACTCCGCCGCCTTCATGTTCTCCATGGTCGGCTCCGGCGTCCTGGAGTGCCTCGGGCTCGCCCGCTTCGGGTTCGTGGCACGGATCGTCCTCATGTGGGTTCTGTGCGTGCCCACGATCACCGTGTTCGTGCTGCTCAACCGAGATGACCCCGACATGTTGCCGATCATGTGGATGATCTTCTCCGCCTTCGAGGCTGCGATGGCAGTGGTCTGCCTGTGGCGCGTCCGGCGCGCCGTCGCCCACGAGGAGAACAGGCTCCACACCACCGATCCGGTCCAGCAGACCGCCTGACAGTCCACCAGACAGAGAGTGTGGCCTTTCCCGTGAACATACTCCTTCTCGGTCGCGAGGAAGACTGCCGCGACTACCTCGACTACGCGGAGCAGCGGGGCTTCGACGTCCGCTTCTTCGACCCGCCGCAGCTCGCCGCCGACGACCGGGAGAACTGGCGGCGCACCGTCGCCGACGCCGCGCGCGCCGCCGTGGACCTCACCGGCCTCGACGACGTGGTCTCCTTCCACGACAGCTACCAGATCCAGCTGGAACTGATCCGCGGCGAACTGGGCATGCCCACCCGGGACATCGACACGCTGCTGTGCCTCGCCGACAAGACCCGGTTCAAGGCGCACCCCGCGGTCCGCGACCACATCACCCGCCACATCGAACTGGATCCGTCGGCGAAGGCACCCCAGGCACTCGCCGCCGTGACCGAGAGCCTGTCCTTCCCCGTCGTGGTCAAGCCGTCGAACGGCTTCTACAGCGCGGGCGTGGTGAAGGCCGAGACGCCGGAGGAGTTCCCGAAGGCGTTCCTGCAGACCAAGCGCGTCTGCACCGTGCTGCGGGAGGGCAACGGCCAGTCCCGGATGCTCGCGGAGGAGTATCTCGACGGCAACGAGTACGCCGTCGACGGCATGGTCAGCGAGGGCCGGATCATCCCGCTCCAGATCCACCGCAAACTGCCGCCCCTGGTCGGCCCGCTCTTCCACGAAGTGGCCTATCTGACCGAGCCGTTCGACGCGGAGCTGGGCCGTGACTTCACCGCCCTGCTGGAGGACGTGATACCGGGCGTCGGCCTGGACGACTCTCCCTTCCACGCGGAGTTCCGCTTCGACGGGCAGGGCCGGCTGCGCATCCTCGAACTCGCCCCCCGCCTGTGCGGCGGCGGCACCACCACCTACCAGCAACTGCGTATCTGCACCGGGCTCGACGCCTACGACCTGCTGCACCGGCTGGGCCGTGAGGCCATCGACCCCAAGCCGCTGCACCATCGGGTGGCGCTGGAGTACGACGCCCCCATCGAGCGCAGCGGCTTCCTCAGGAACACCGACCGCGCAGTCGCGGTCTGCCGCAAGAACGACGTCACCACCGTGCACCTGCACCGTCCGGACGGCCAGTTCGTGCTCGCTCCGCCGCTCAACTTCGAGACGGTCCTGACCGCCTACTTCGCCCGGGACACCCGGGAAGAGGCCGAAGCACTGCTGGATGTCCTGATGACCGACTGCACGATCGAGACCGAAACGGAAAAGTCGTCATGAGGCCGGAAATCAAGCGCGCCCTGCACACCATCCCGATCGGCGCCAGCTCACCGCTGCGCGCCTGCCGCAACGTGGAGACCGAACCACTGGTCGTCGCCGAGGCCCACGGGCAGTACCTCCACGACATCGACGGCACCCGGTACGTCGACTTCATGTACGGCTTCGGGCCGCTGATCCTCGGCCACGCGCCGCAGGCCGTCAGCTCCGCCATCGCCCGCCAGGCCGTGGACGGCTCCTTGTTCGGCACGTACTGCGTGCAGGAGATCGAGCTGGCCGAGCGCATCACCGCGACCGCCGACCACCTGGAGCAACTGCGCTTCGTGTGCAGCGGCACCGAGGCCGTGATGTCCACACTCCGGCTGGCCCGCGCCTACACCGGACGCACCGGAGTACTGCGCTTCAACGGCGGCTACCACGGCCACTTCGACCTCGTGCAGAACAAGGACGAGGCCCGTATGCGCGACGCCGGTCTCGATCCGGCCGCGATGCGTTCCAACGTCTACGCCGAGTACAACGACACCGCGAGCGTCGAGCGCGCCTTCGCCGAGCATCCCGGCGAGATCGCGGCCGTCGTCGTGGAGCCCATCGCCTGCAACATGTCCCTCGTGCTGCCCGAGGACGGCTTCCTCGCCGACCTGCGCCGCACCTGCGACCGCGAGGGCGCGGTGCTGATCTTCGACGAGGTCATCACCGGCTTCCGGCTCACCTACGGCCCCGCGAGCAACCTGCTCGGGGTCGCCCCCGACCTCACCGCCTTCGGCAAGATCATCGGTGGTGGCACGCCCGTCGGCGCGTTCGGCGGCCGCCGCGACATCATGCGGCTGCTCGACGAGGAGCGGGTCCTCCAGGGCGGCACCCTGGCCGGCAACCCGCTGACCATGGCGGCCGGCCTCGCCAC
The DNA here is from genome assembly GCF_040634175.1 of Streptomyces sp. NPDC007162. Lineage (NCBI taxonomy): Bacteria > Bacillati > Actinomycetota > Actinomycetes > Kitasatosporales > Streptomycetaceae > Streptomyces > Streptomyces sp. NPDC007162. The sequence goes on along the minus strand of NZ_JBEYFC010000075.1, from coordinate 20,428 downwards.
GCTCGACGTGCTGGCGGAGCCCGGCTTCTACGAAGAGCTGGAGCGCAAGGGCGCCCTGCTGGAGGCGGCGGTGGAGCGCCACCGGGCCGAGAAGGGGCTCGACTTCCACTTCGTGCGCACCGGCAGTGTCTTCGCGTTCATCTTCGTCCCGCGCAGTACTCCGGTCCGCCGCAAGGCGGATGTCGCGGCCCAGCCGCACTCGCCCTACACCACGCTGTACGCAGGCATCCGGAAGGACGGCTACCACCTGGCGCCGGACATCGAGGAGCCGATGTACATCTCCGCCGCGACGCCCGACGAGACCCTGGAGGACTTCGCGGCCCGCGCCGTCGGACTCCTCGCCACCGACCCGAACACGCCGCGGATCACCCCGGCCTAGGGTTTCCTTCCGGAGCGGGCCCGGCCCCGGCGACGGCGCCCTGCGGGGCCGACCCCGGCACGATCCGAACGGCAGGCCCCAGGGCCGTCCTTCGGCCCGGGGCCTGTTCCAGCCCGCACATTGCGCCGGGCGCGCGCCGCCGACCGCCGCGCGCCCGGCACACCGGACACCCCTGGCACGACCGCGCCCCTGCTCCGCGGTCCGTGGTCCGTGGTCCCCGGGCCGCGGCCCGCACCGCCCGGACCGCACCCGCACCGCCCGCACTGCCCGCGCCCCCGGACCCCGCCCGCGTCGCCCGGAAGTCGGACCACCCGCCCCCTGCCGACGGGACCAGACATGACCACTGAGGCCAGGAGCCTTCCCCTCCTCCCCACCCAAGAGAGCGTGCTGTTCGCCGAGGCGGCGCACGGCCGGCCGGGCACCCACAACCTGGCCCTGGCGCTGCGGCTCACCGGCCCGCTCGACCGCGCAGCCGTCGCCGGCGCGCTCCGCGCCCTGACCGAGCGGCACGAGGCGCTGCGGGTGAGGATCACCGAGCACGAGAGCGGCCCGCGGCAGACGATCGCGGACGCGGTGACCGTTCCCTTCGAGGAAGTCGACCTCGGCAGCCCGGACCAGGACCCCGCCGACGCCATCCTCGACCAGCACTTCACCGAGGCCCAGGACCGGCCGTTCCCGCTGGACCGGGCGCCGCTGCTGCGGGCCACCCTGTTCCGGCTCGGCGAGCAGCGGCACGTCCTGCTGCTCGTGGCCCACCACAGCATCGCGGACGGCGACTCCCTCGACGTACTCGCCCGCGAGTTCGCCCCCCTCTACGCGGCCTGCGTCGAGGGACGCCAGAACCCGCTGCCACCGCCCGCCCTCGGATACGCCGACCATGTCGCCGCCCGGCTCTCCGGGGCCTCCGACCGGCGCCGGACCCGGGCCCTGGAGCACTGGCGCACCGAACTCGACGGCGCGCCCGCCACCCTGGACCTGCCCATGACCCGGCTCGGCGGCACCACCCTCCGGCACGCGGCGACCCACCGGCGGGACCTGCCGGGACCGGTGGCGGCCCGGCTGCGCGCGCTCGCCGCCGAACACCGCGCGAGCCTCTTCTCCGTACTGGCCGCCGGGGCCTTCGCCCTGTTCGGACGCTACACCGGTGAGCGCGACATCGTGCTCGGCGTGCCCCTGTCCACCCGGCTGGAACCGGGCTCCGAGGGCCTGGTCGCCCTGACGGTCAACACCATGCCACTGCGCGTCGAGGTCGACGCCGACGAGGACTTCCTGCCGCTGCTGCGACAGGTCCAGGGCCGTACCTTCCAGGCGCTGCGTCATGGGGGCGTGGCCTTCCACGAACTGGTCCATGCCGTCAACCCGCCCCGGTCCGCGGGCCGCCAGCCGGTCTTCCAGCTGGCCCTCAACCACGTCCGCACCGGCCCCGCGGCGGAGCCGGAAGCCGGGCTTCTCGTGGAGTCGCTGCCGATCGCCAACTCCACGGCCGCGTTCGAGCTGATGCTCACCTTCGTGGAGTCCGGGGACGACATCCGCTTCTACGCCGAGTACGACACCGAGCGCTTCGACGCCGGCGCCGTCCACGCCCTCGCGGACCATCTCGCCCACCTGCTCGCCGGTGTGTGCGCCGATCCCCGCACCCCCCTCGGCGACCTCGACCTGATGGACGAGGAGGAGCGGCGGCGCGTCCTGCATCACTGGAACGACACCGACGCTCCCCTGACCGACGACACCGTGCCGGCCCTGTTCGCCGGGCAGGCCGCCCGGCGCGGCGACGCCACCGCTGTCATCTGCGGCACGGACCGCCTCAGCTACCGCGACCTCGACCGGCGCTCCGCCCGGATGGCCCGGCTGCTCGCCGAACGCGGCGTCCGCGAGGGCGACTTCGTGGGTCTGGCGACCCGCCGGTCCGCGGCCACCGCCGTCGCCCTGCTCGCCGTGCTGCGCGCCGGAGCCGCCTATGTACCGCTCGACCCGGTCTATCCGCGGGAGCGGCTGGCGTTCATGGTGCAGGACGCCGCCCCCACCCTGGTGATCAGCGAGACCTCCGCCGTCGCCAGCCTCCCGGCCGACCCCGGCGCGCCCCCGGTCCTGCTGCTGGACGACCCACGGGTGACGGCCCTTCTCGAGGCGCCCGGCGACGACACCTTCGCGTCCGCCGTGACCGCCGACCACACCGCCTACGTCATCTACACCTCCGGCTCGACCGGCCGGCCCAAGGGCGTCGCGGTCACCCACCGCAACATCGCCAACCTCGTCGCCTGGGCGGCCGACGCCTTCGGCGACGGGCTCAGGCGGGTGCTCGCCGCCACCTCCCTCAGCTTCGACGTCTCCGTGTTCGAGATTTTCGGGCCGCTGCTCAACGGCGGCAGCATCGAAATCGTCCGCGACCTGCTGGAGGTCGGCGAACGCGGCGGCTGGCAGGGCACACTCGTCAGCGGTGTCCCCTCGGTCCTGGACCGGCTGATCGCCGACGGCGCCCCCGATCTGCGCGCCGACCACCTCGTCCTCGCGGGCGAGGCACTGACCCCGCAGGTCGCCGACCGGCTGCGGGCCGCCGTACCCGGCGCCCGGCTGGTCAACGCCTACGGCCCCACCGAGACCACCGTGTACGCCAGCGCGTCCGCCACCCACGGCGGCGCGGACAGGACCCCGGAGACACCGCCCATCGGCAGTCCGCTGCGCAACACCCGCCTGTATGTGCTCGACGACCGGATGCGGCCCGTGCCCGTGAGCGTGCCCGGCGAGCTGTACATCGCCGGCGCCGGTGTCACCCGCGGCTATCTGCACCGCCCCGACCTCACCGAGGCACGCTTCGTCCCCGACCCCTTCGGGGAGCCCGGTGCGCGCATGTACCGCTCCGGCGACATCGTGCTGCGCCGGCCCGACGGACAGCTCCAGTACGTCGGACGCGCCGACGACCAGGTCAAGCTGCGCGGTTTCCGGGTCGAGCTGAGCGAGGTGGAGGCGGTCCTCGGCGAACAGCCCGAGGTGGCCCAGGCCGTTGTCGTCGTGCACGAGGACGGCCAGGGCGAACGCCGGCTGGTCGGCTACGTCACCGCCGCACCGGGCACCGCACCGGCCCCGGACCGGCTGCGCGCCGCGCTCGCCCGGCTGCTGCCCGAGTACATGGTCCCGGCCGCCGTCGTACCGCTCGACGCGCTGCCGCTGTCGCCCGCCGGCAAGCTGGACCGCGGCCGGCTGCCCGCACCCGGCTTCGGCGCCCGCGCCGGCCGTCCGCCCGGTACCGAGGACGAGATCGCACTCGCCGCGCTGTTCGCCGAGTCGCTCGGCCTGCCCGAGGTGTCGGCCACCGACAGCTTCTTCGACCTCGGCGGGCACTCACTGCTGGCGGTCCGGCTGGTCCGCCGGATCTGCGCGCGGCTGGGCACCGAGCTGACCGTGCGCGACCTGTTCGAGACGCCGACCGTGCAGGGCCTGGCCCAGCGGCTGCGCCCGGACCCCGCCGCGCCCGCGGGCACACCCGGCGCGAAGACCCCGGCCGACGACTTCAGGGTGCTGCTGCCGCTGCGCACCCGGGGCGGCAGGCCCCCGCTGTTCTGCATCCACCCGGGGTTCGGACTCAGCTGGAGCTACGCCGCGCTGATGCGCAGGCTCGGCTCCGAACAGCCGGTATATGCCCTGCAGGCCCGCGGCATCACCCCCGCCGAGGAGATGTCCGGCAGTTACCAGGAGCTGCTCGACGACTATCTGGGCGAGATCCGCGCCGTCCGCCCCCACGGCCCGTACCGGCTGCTCGGCTGGTCCTTCGGCGGTCTGGTCGCCCACTCGCTGGCCGCGCGGCTGCAGGCCGAGGGCGAGCGGGTCGAACTGGTCGCGATGCTGGACACGGTGATGGTCACCGGCCACGAGCACACCCCGGCAGACGTATGGGAGCTGATCGAGGCCGAGACGGCCGCCGTACGCCAGGTCGTGCCCGACGAGCAGCGGCTGCTGGCGGTCGTGGAGAACCTGATCCGGGTACGCGACCAGTTCCGTCCCGAACGGTACTGCGGCGACGTGCTGTTCTTCGTCGCCGCCGAGGAACCCGGCCGGCCGCCGGCCTTCAGCGAACCGTGGCTGCCGTACGTCGGGGGCAGGCTGCTGGAGCACCGGATCGCCTGCACCCACCTGGACATGATGAACGCCCGGCCCGCCCGGGAGATCGGCGACCTGGTGGCCAAGGCGCTGGACGCGCTCGACAGCACCACCCCGGAGGACCGCTAGCGGCCCCGGTACGACCGGACACGAAACGGAGAAGGGCCCGCACCATGCCCCGTACTGCCCTCGCACTCGGCGGGAACCGCGGGATCGGCCTGGCCGTCGCCCGGCACCGCAGCGCGGACGGCCGGGCCGACCCGCACGAGGAGGAACAGACAGTGCCCACCCGGTCGCCGCGCACCACGGACCCGAACCCCGTCACGCCCACCCCCCTCGCCCTGGTCCGCGCCACCGCGGACGTCCTCCCGCTGCTGCACGCCGTCAGGCTCGCCCCGTACGAACGGGACAGTGCCGCCCGGCTGCCCGCGGGAGAGCGCCGCGAGGACTACCTGGCCGCGCATGTGCTGGTACGGCTGTGCGCGGCGCGTTTTCTCGGCGTGGACCCCGCCGCCCTGATGCTCGGTCAGCGCTGCGCCGAGTGCGGCGGCGAGGACCACGGCCGGCCGTTCCTGTGCGACCGCCCCGACGTGGGCGTGAGCCTCTCCCACACCCGGGGCGCCGTCGCCGCCGCCGCAGGCCCGGGTCCGGTCGGTGTGGATGTGGAGGACGCCGCGGACGCTGCGTTCTCCCCTCGGGTGGCCGCCCGGGTCCTGGCCCCCGCCGAACTCGCCGTGGTGCACGCCGACCCCGACCCCGCACGGGCCTTCCTCCGGCTGTGGGTGCGCAAGGAGGCCCTGGTGAAGGTGGGCGTGACAACCCTCGGGGGGCTGCGCGGAACCGACCTCGCGGCCTCCGGCGCACCGGCCGACCGAGGGTCCGCCGACGGGCGGCTCATCGACCGGCTCCTTACCGACCGGTTCCTCGCCGACTGGCGGTTCGCCGACTGGAGCAGCCCGGACGGCCGGCTGATCGCCGCCGCCGTCGCCCACACCGCCCCCGCCCTCGACGGCGGGAGCGACCTCAGTCCCTCTCGTTTCGCCTATTCAGGAGAGCAACACGCATGACTGCGACCCAGTCCGTGGCAGGCAACCGGACCCGGACGGCGACCCCGCGCCGGTTCCTGATGTGCCCACCGCGCCACTTCGACGTCACCTACTCCATCAACCCGTGGATGAACCCCGGCAAGCCCGTGGACGGCGGCCTGGCGCTGCGCCAGTGGGAGGGACTGCGCGATCTGTACCGGGAACTCGGGCACACCGTGCTGGAGATCGAGCCGTCCCTCGGCCTGCCCGACATGGTCTTCGCGGCCAACGGCGCGACCGTGGTCGACGGCAAGGTGTTCGGCGCCCGCTTCCGGCACGTCGAGCGCACCGCTGAAGGCCCCCTGTACCTGGAGTGGTTCCAGCGGCACGGCTTCGACGAGCTGTACTGGCCGGAGCACATCAACGAGGGCGAGGGCGACTACCTGGTCGTAGGCCGCCGCCTGCTCGCCGGCACGGGTTTCCGCACCGACCAGCGCGCGCACTTCGAGGCGCAGGAGTTCTTCGGGCTGCCCGTCACCAGCCTCCGGCTGGTGAACCCGTCGTACTACCACCTGGACACCGCGCTCGCGGTGCTGTCCGAGGACGAGGTGGCGTACTACCCGAAGGCGTTCACCGAGGGCAGCCAGGCGGTGCTGCGCACAATGTTCCCGGACGCCGTCCTCGCGACCGACGAGGACGCGGCGGTGTTCGGGCTGAACATGCTCTCCGACGGCAAGCACGTACTGCTGCCGAGGGCAGCGACCGGACTCGCCGGCCGCCTCGCCGAGCGCGGTTTCGAGCCGATCGGGGTGGACCTCACCGAACTCCTGAAGGCCGGTGGCAGCGTGAAGTGCTGCACCCTGGAACTGCGGGGCTGACGCCGATGGACAGCCACATCATCGAGCAGTACGACGAGACCGCCGTCAACTGCCTCACCGGGAGCTACTCGGTCCTCGCCGGCATCGCCGGCCGCCCCGTGGCGGAACAGACCGTCTTCGAGCGCGGGGACGGCTATCTGTTCCAGGCGGGCCTGGACGAGTCGGGATACCCCGAGTACATCTTCCCGGTCGAGGAGGCGGGGGCGCTCGGTATGACCCGGTCGGGGTTCACGGTGCACAAGGAGCCCATCGACTTCGACGCGCCGGGCCCGCAGTTGGAGGCGCTGTTGGCACGGCACCGGGCGGTCATCGTGTGGGTCAACACGGCCCACCTCAACTACGCCGACGTCTACCGGGACAACAACCCGTACCTGCACGCGGTCGTGGTCCAGGGAATCGCCGCCGACCACGGCCATGTCGACGTACACGACAGTCTCGTGGTGGGCCCGCAGCCGTTCGGCTGCCGGGCCGCAGTGACCTTCGACGACCTCGTCCGGTCGGCGGCCGACCGGATCAAGAGCGACGCGCATGATGCGATGGGCTTCTTCTACGCCGTCTCCGACGACCTCCGCGCGGCAGACTCCGTGGACCCTGCCGCGGCCGACGGCGACGGGCGCCCGGACGGCGCGGAGCTGAGCGGTGCGCTGAGCCGCCAGGCGGAGCGGTTCTTCGCCGAGGAGCGGTTCCGGGAGGCGATCCGCCGCTATCAGGCGCTGTGCGAGGGGTGTTTCGCAGGCCCGTCCGAACGTGCCGCCCACGGCGCCCGCCGGCTCTTCCACCACGCCTCGGTCCTCTACGCGGTGCCCAGTCTGAGGCTGATGGGCCGCTCCCTGCGGGTCGCCGACGCCTCGGAGCGCAGCCTGGCCCTGCATGAGGAGGCCACGCGGCACTGGGAGGCCATGGGCGTGCTCGCCCTGCGCTACGAGGCGACGACCGCTCCGTCCGTACTGAAGCGGATCACACAGCGGTTCGAACGGCTGGACGAGGTGACCGAGAACCTGTGGAAGTCCGTGTCGGACGACTCGGAGGTGCACCGCCGGTCATCGTGAACACCCACGCAGGATGAGCGGCTCCGGCGGAAGCGGAGCACCGGTGTGCCGCAGACTGGTGTCGATCACTTGACCGACCCAGGGATGGATTCCATGGCCGACCGGCCCTTGACGCTGATGGCAGTGCACGCACACCCGGACGACGAGGCCACGAGCACGGGAGGTGTCCTGGCGCGGTGTGCGGCGGAGGGCATCCGCACGGTGCTCGTCACCTGTACCGACGGCGGCTGCGGTGACGGGCCGGGGGGTGTCAAGCCCGGCGACCCCGGACACGATCCGGCCGCCGTCGCCGCGCTGCGCCGACGGGAGTTGGAGGCGAGCTGCGAGGTTCTGGGGATCGGCCGTCTGGAACTCCTCGGCTACGCCGACTCCGGGATGATGGGCTGGCCCGCCAACACGGCGCCGGGCTCGTTCTGGAGCACGCCCGTGGACGAGGCGGCCGCCCGGCTGGCCGAGCTGATGCTGCGGCACCGGCCCGACGTCGTCGTGACCTACGACGAGAACGGGTTCTACGGCCACCCCGACCACATCCAGGCGAACCGGATCACGATGGCCGCGCTGGCACTGACCGGGGTGGCGTCGAAGGTGTACTGGACGACGGCGCCGCGGACGATGATGCAGGAGTTCGGGAAGGTCATGCGCGAGTTCGGCGAGGACGTGCCGGAGCTGGACCCCGCCGGGGACTCGGCGATGCCCGACATCGGGCTGCCCGACGAGGAGATCACCACGTGGGTGGACACCACCGGGTTCGGCGGCCAGAAGTTCGACTCGCTGGCCGCGCACGCCAGCCAGGGTGAGAACATCTTCTTCCTGCGCATGGGCAAGGAGAGGTTCACGCAGCTCATGGGTGTGGAGACGTTCGTCCGCGTGCACGACACCACCGGCGCGTCCCTGCCCGAGGACGACCTCTTCGCGGGCCTGCGCTGAACCTGTGGCCGTTCGTCGGTACCGATGTTCCCCCTGGGGCTACCGCTCAGTAACCGCATGCTTCTACGCTGCGCCCAACTCACCATTCGAGCGCAGGGAGTTGGGGCATGCGGGTACTCGGACGGCTGGCGGCGGTGGTGGCCGGCGGGGCGCTGTTCCTGGGGGTTCCCGGGACCGCGCACGCGGACTCGGACACGGGTGCGCTGAAGTTCTCCTCGGCGACGGCCATCGGCACGCACAACGCGTACGACAAGGCCAAGTACACCTACTGGGCGCAGGCACTGGACTCCGGCGCCTCGCTGCTGGAGCTGGACGTGTACGCGGACAGCCTGAGCAAGCGGTGGCGGGTCAGTCACAGCAACCCGCTCGGCAATGACAACAACTGCGAATACGCCGATGCACCCAGCGAGTTGTACAGCCAGAACCGTAATCAGGACCTGGGCAGCTGTCTGGACAACATGGCCGCCTGGGAGCAACTGCACCCGGACCACGCGCCCATCGTCGTCAAGGTCGAGATGAAGGTCGGCTTCAACAACGACGTCGGCCTCGGACCCGACGAGTTCGACACGCTCGTCCACCGGAAACTGGGCGACAGCGTCTACACCCCCGCCGATCTGCTCGGCTCCTCGTACGCCACGCTCGACGCCGCCGCGAAGGCGAACGCCTGGCCCACCCGCGACCAGCTCAGGGGCAAGTTCCTCTTCGAGCTGATCCCGGGCACGGTCGAGCAGGCCAATCCCTTCGACCACTACTGGACGGACCAGGAGTACGGCGACCACCTGCGGGATCTGTCCGCCGCCGGGGAGATCTCCGAGGCCCAGGCCTTCCCCGCGGTGCTCGGCGCGGCCGCCGGGGATCCGCGGACCAGCCGTTACGACGCCTCGATCCGGCCCTGGTTCGTCTTCTTCGACGGCGACGCGGCGACGTACGTGAACAACGGCTACGACACGTCGTTCTACTCCGCCAACCACTACATCCTGATCATGACCGACGCCTACGGCGTCGCCCCGGCGATCTCCTCGACCAGCCCCACGGACGCCGAGGTGGCGGCGCGGCTGGCGCTGCTCGCCGCCGACCACGCCAGTCTCATCACCTCCGACTGGTCCACCAAGTCGGCGGCCGTGCTCGGTTCGGTGGCGGTTCGCGGCTGAGAAGTATGAGGATCGGCCGTCCCCTGGGCGGGGAATACGGAGCACGAGATTCCAGCTCCTGCCCCCAGCGACACCCAGGGAGTCCCCCATGCTGCACGGCATCGATGTGAGCGCGTACCAGTCATCCGCGTACGACACGGACGGCCTCTCCTTCGTCTTCGTGAAGGCGACGGAGGGGCGTTCGTACGTCAACCCGAAACTCGCCGCCCAGACGAAGCGGGGCCGCGACGCCGGACTGGTCGTCGGCTTCTACCACTTCCTCTGGCCCGGCGACCTCACCGCCCAGGCCGAGTACTTCGTCGCGCACGCCCCCGAGAAGGCGGGCGACATCCTCGCCGTCGACTGGGAGACCACCGGCGACGGCACCCACGCGAGCAACGCCGAGAAGGACGCCTTCATCCGCAGGGTGAAGGCGCTGCGGCCCCATTACCGCGTGATCCTCTACACGAACCGCAACTACTGGCTCACCGTCGACAAGACCTCCTACGCGGGGGACGGGCTGTGGATCGCCGACTACGTGACGGCGGGCGAGCCCCGCATCAAGGCCACGTGGCGGTTCCACCAGTACGCGAGCGACCCGCACGACAAGAACGTCGCGAACTTCGCGACCAAGGAGGCGCTCAAGGAGTGGGCCGGGGACGCGTGACGGACGGCCCCCGGCGCGGCGTCCGTCAGGCCCGGAAGTCCGCCGGCCGTTCCCTGGACGCCTCGGCGAGGGCCTTGCGGACCGCCTCGACGCCCTCCCGCAGGCCGTAGACCGGGGTGCCCGGCTGCTGGCGCCAGGAGTCGTCGATGCCGCCGTTGTCGACCGTGTCGAAGCCGAGTTCGTCGATCAGGGCGCGGACGGTCCGCTTGGCCTGCTCGTCGTCGCCGGAGACCGGCAGGGCCTGGCGGTCGGGGTCCCCGGCGGGACGGTGGCGGTCGAGGATGTCCTGGGCGAAGGTGCCGTTGAACGCCTTGATCACCGGGTGCCCGAGGTGCCGCTCGGTCCAGCGGCTCTCGGTCAGGCCGTCGTCCTCGATCTCGGCGATCCGGCCGTCCCGCTGCTGCGGGTAGTAGTTGCCGGTGTCGATCACGGCAGCGCCTTCGGCCGCCCCGTCCAGAAGGCCGGCGGGAAGGTCGGGAACCGCCTTCAGCGGGACCGTGACGACCACGACCTGCGCGCCCCGGGCCGCTTCCTCGGCCCGTACCGCCTTCGCCCCCGTCTCCTCGACGAGTGCGGTGAGCGTCTCGGGACCGCGCGAGTTCGCCACGTACACGTCGTGGCCGAGGGCGGTGAGCCGCCGGGTGAGGTTGCCGCCGATGTTGCCCGCGCCGATGATGCCGATCTTCATGAGGGACCCTCCGTACGTCGATGCACACGCATGCAATGCTGCTGTCCGCGTCAACCCCCGGCCCGCCCGGATCATTCCGGGCAGGGGGCGCCCGTCACCCGTTCGCCGGGCGCCCCCTCCCCTCGCCTCACTTGCTCAGGTAGGCCCAGAACTCGTCGAACGACAGAACCTTGTCGCCGTTGAGGTCGCGGGTCCTGATGACGGCCTCGGCCACCGTGTCGGTGACGTTCCAGTCACCCCCCTGCGCGAGAGCGGACTTGAACTCGGCAGCGGTGATGAACCCGTCACCGTCCGCGTCGATCCGCTGGAACTGCTGGCGTGCTTCGTCGATGTCCGCCACCGATCCGCCCCTCTGTGTCCGTGTCTCTGCTGTCGTACCGGTGCCGTACCGGCGTACTGTCGCAGGTCAGATTAACGGTCCAGGCGAGCCGTCAGTGCCGCGGACAGCCAGGCGAACTCCTCGGCGTGCACCACGAGGGGCTGTCCCTTGAGCACGCAGAGCAGTTCGCGGTAGCGCGCCAGGCGGTCGTCGAAGGCCGCGTCCAGCCGCGCCAGCACGGCCGCGGGTTCGGCGTCGCCGAGCACCTTGCGCAGCACCTCCTCGGCCTCCGGGCCCTGTGGTGCGATGCCCCGCCGCCGTGCGTCGCCCACCACCTCGACGAGCCGCTTCACGAACCACAGCGAGGCACCGGCGGGCGCCTCGGGCGTCCGGTCGGCCGCGTTGAACTCCGTCGCCCTGCGCATCTGGGCCCGGAACTGCGGATCCTGGACCATCTCGGCCAGCTCCACCCACGCGTCGACCTGCTCCGGTGTCGGGTCCTCGGGCAGGTCGGCCACGGCGGATGGTGCGCACCGTCAGCCCGGTGGCGCGCGCCAGCTCGCCGATGGTGAGAAGTCCGGTGCCGTCTTCGGTCATGTCTGCGAGTGTGGGCCTTCCAGTCGGTGGAGACTCAAGGAGCACGGTGGCAGGGACCCTGCGGGACATTCTCGACGCGGCGGCGGACGGCGTCTTCCCGCCCGCCGACGGCGGCACCACGGTCGTACCGCAGCCGTCCCCGCGGGACGCGGGGGTGCTCTCCTTCACGGCACACTCGGTGGTGTTCGTGGACGAGGACCCGGGGTGGGTGTACGACGCCCTGCGCGCGGTCCCCTGCGATCCCCTGTGCGCGACCATGAACGCGCGGTTCCTCACCGCCCTGATGGACCGCACCGGACGGGAGCAGGAGACGATCGACGCGCTGCTGGTCGCCGCCCCGCTCCCCGGCCACCCGGACCTCCCCCTGACCGAGCTCACCGGCACCGACCACTCCAGGGTCGCCTATGCCCGGGCCCGCCGCGACGAGGTGCGGGCCTGGGCGGCGGACGGCGGGGTGGTCGTCCTGGGCCGGGGCGTGGCGGGACGCCTGGAGGCCTCGGTGGAGGTGGCCGAGGGGGCACGGCGGGGGCTGGGCCGCGCCCTGCTGACGGCCGCCCGGCAGCTCGCCGGGGAGCCGCTGTGGGCGCAGGTCGCCCCGGGGAACGCCCGCAGCGTACGGGCGTTCCAGGCGGCCGGCTACACCCCGGTGGGCGCCGAGGCGCTGCTCCAGCCGGACGTGTACCAGGCAGGTCGTCGAGACTGGTGCGCCAGACCGGGGCCGGCGTGATCCGGTCGACGTCGACGTCGTGGTCGGCGGCGGCGGCCTTGAGCTTGTCCTCGAACTGGGGTCAGGCGGGGGTGGCGGCACGCCGCCGCAGACGAGTGGTGAACATGGCAGCACGATGTCGACCCGGCCGGGCCGCACCGGGACCGTCACTCGTTCAGCGGCGTGTCCCGCTGTCCCGCGGTCAGCGGAAGACCCCGGTGTGGCCGAGCGAGTAGCGGCCCGGCTGCGGGTAGACGGCCAGTCCGTGCGGGCCGCTGCCGACGTGGATGCGGGCGAGTTCGGTGCCGGTGCCGGTGTCGATGGCGTACACCTCGGAGTTGTACCGGCCGGACAGCCAGAGCACCTTGCCGTCCGCCGACACCCCGCCCATGTCCGGGCTGCCGCCGCCCGGCAGCCGCCACTTGTCGGTCAGCCGGTTCCGCGCGAAGTCGAAGACGGAGATGGTGCCCTCGCCCCGGTTGGAGATGTACATCCGGCGGGAGTCCCGGCTGACGTACAGCCCGTGGGCGCCCTTGCCGGTGGACAGGAAGGTGGGTCGGGTGAAGGTGTCGCCGTTCAGGACCCACAGCCCGTCGGCCATCATGTCCGCGATGTAGAACCGCTTGCCGTCCGGGGAGGCCTTGACGTCCTGCGGCATCGCGCCGTGGAACGGCAGCTTCTCCTGCCGGAGCACCTCCATCCGCGCCGTGTCCACCTTGAGCAGTTCGCCGCTGAACTCGCAGGAGACGATGAAGTACTTGCCGTCGATGGAGAAGTCGGCGTGGTTGACGCCGTAGCAGCTGACCGGGAGGACCTTGACGGTCTTCATGGTGTGCGCGTCCCGGAAGACCAGCTCGCGGTCGTTGGAGGCCATCACGATCGCGTACTTGCCGTCGGGGGTGAAGTACAGGTTGTACGGGTCGTGCACGGCGACCGGCCGGCCCGCCTCGCCGGTCCTCGGGTCGATGGGGGTGAGGCTGTTGCCGAGATCGTTGTTGACCCACAGGGTCTTCAGGTCCCAGGACGGCACGACATGCTGGGGCTGCCGGCCGACGGGGATGGTCCGGATCACCCGGTACGTCTTCGGGTCGATCACCGAGACCGTGTCGGAGTTGGTGTTGGGGACGTACACCAGGGACGGGAAGCCCTTGACGACCGGGGAGAGCAGGCCGGGGCGGTCGGCCGCGTACATGTCCTTGGGGTCGAGGACCGGGGGCATGCCCGGCAGTCCGTCGACGGCCGGTTCCTCCTGCCTGGCCTGCGGCCGCGCCGGAGCGGTGCTGCCGGCGGCCGCGGGCCGGTCGGAGTCGTCGCTGCACGCGGACAGCAGCGCGAGGGCGGTGAGTGCGGCGCCCGCGGTCAGCAGACGGGCGGCTTTCTTGGTTCGCATCAGCTCAGCAGCTCCGTGGTGGTGACCGCGCGCAGTCCACGGCGGTGGAGTTCTTGGAGTACGACGGGGAGGGCGGCGACCGTGTCGGGGTACCCGAGGTGCATGCTGACCACGGAGCCGCCCCTGACCTCCGCGAGCACCTTGCGGGTGATGGCCGGCGCGCCGGGGCTGGTGTAGTCGAGCGAGTCGACGTCGTACGACAGCACGTGCGGGTATCCGGCCGCGACGGCGAGGCGGGCGACCAGCGGTGAGGCGGTCGCCGCCCTGGACGGGCGGAACCAGCGGCCGATCGAGCCGGTGAGCCGTCGGAGGCGGTCGGCGCAGTCAGTGATCTCCTTGCGCGCGCCGGCCTCCGCCATGGCATTGATGGAGATGTGCCGTTGCGTGTGGTTTCCCAGGTCGTGACCGCCGTCGAGGATGCGGCGGGCCATGGTGGGACACGCGTCGAGCCAGCTGCCGACGGCCAGGACGGTCAGGTGGGCGCCGTGCTGCTCGGCGGTGGCGAGGAGCTGGGTGGCGAGGGCGGGGTCGCCCTGGCCGTGGAAGGTGAGCGCGACGTTCGCGCCGTCGCGGGGGCCGTGGGTGACTTGGAGGGGAAGCCGTTCGGCGGCGGCCGAGGCGGGGGCCGAGGCGGAGGTGGGGGTGTCGGTGGGCGGTGCTGCGCTGGCCGTACCGGTGTTGCCGCAACCGGTGGCCATGGCGCCTCCGGCGACCAGGCCGGCACCTGCTCGGAGGACGTCACGTCGGTTGGTGGGGGTCACTTGCCCTATTTAAGGGGGATAAGGTAAGAAAAGTGGCCATTGAGCCGAAGCGGCACGTCCGCCTGGCCCCTATCTGTCAGCCACCCGCATCTCGAACCACGTCGTCTTGCCCCGCGGGAGCAGGTCGACTCCCCATCTGTCGGACAGCTTGTCGACCAGGAACAGGCCCCGGCCGCTGATGTCCAGCTCCTGAACCGGCATCAGGCACGGCAGTCCGCGCGACGGATCGCGCACCTCCACCCGGATCCACCCGGGGCGGCGGCGCATGCGCAGGCCGAAGACCCGGGCGCCGGTGTGTCGCACCGCGTTGCCCACCAGTTCGGAGACGAGTAAGACCGCGTCCTCCGTCATCTTGGGGGTGAGGCGCCACTGGCGGAGGATGACGACCTGGGCCAGCCGGCGGGCGGTCGCCGCGGACTCGGGGCGGGACGGCAGCGGAACCTCCGCCTCCGTCGGGTTGCCGAACAGTTCGATCGCCTTGAGCGCCTGCTCGTCCTCGACCGCAGGCGACCACCGCGCCGCGGCCGCACGGCTGTGTCCCCGCGGCTGTTCGATGCCCTCCAGCCCCGCCATGCCCCCATCATGGCCGCCCAGAGCGCACCGCGCGGCCGTTCCGGAGGAATGGGCCCTCGGGAGGACCTCCCCCGGGGACCGCCGTTCGGCATATGCCAGCGGCATTTCGGAGGCTCTGACACCCTTCCCCACCTGCGGCGACGACTCATCTCCGGGCAAGCGACGGGCTCCCTCGACAAGGCAGAATTAAGGGTGTCTTAAGGCTCCCATAAACCGCCCCATCGAGGGAC
Organism: Streptomyces sp. NPDC007162; assembly: GCF_040634175.1. NCBI lineage: Bacteria > Bacillati > Actinomycetota > Actinomycetes > Kitasatosporales > Streptomycetaceae > Streptomyces > Streptomyces sp. NPDC007162. Next base: position 5,014 of record NZ_JBEYFC010000075.1, on the reverse strand, counting down.
CCGGAATCAGACATCACGTCAACTGCAAGTGCTTCGGCGCATTCACAACAGGGTGAAGATCACAGGAACTTGGCCTTGCCAGGCCCTTCCTCCACGAAGCTCCGCATGCCGCGCTCCCGGTCCTCGGTCGCGAACAGGCCCGCGAACCAGTTCCGTTCGACGGCGAGGCCGGTCTCCAGGTCGGTCTCGACGCCGGTGTCGATCGCCTCCTTGGCGGCCCGGAGCGCGATCGCGGGCCCCTGGGCCAGCCTGGCGGCCCAGGCGTGTGCCTCGGTGTAGACGTCCGCGGCGGGTACGACCCGGTCGACCAGGCCCATGGCGAGCGCCTCGTCGGCCTTGACCATCCGGCCCGTGAAGATCAGGTCCTTGGCCCGGGAGGGGCCGACCAGCCGGGGCAGCCGCTGGGTGCCGCCGGCCCCCGGGATCAGCCCGAGCAGGATCTCGGGCTGCCCGAGCTTGGCGTTGTCGGCGGCGATCCGGTAGTCGGCGCAGAGGGCCAGTTCGCAACCGCCGCCCAGCGCGTAGCCGGTGACGGCGGCGACGACGGGCTTGGGGATCCGGGCGACGGCGGTGAAGGAGTCCTGGAGGTCACGGGCGCGCAGGACCATGGCGGCATGGTCCATGTTCTGCATCTCCTTGATGTCGGCTCCCGCCGCGAAGACCTTCTCGCCGCCGTAGACGACGACGGCACGAACGTCCTCGCGACGGGTGGCCTCCTGCGCCAGCTCCTTGATCCGGTCCTGGGTGGCGACGTCCAGCGCGTTCATGGGCGGCCGGTCGAGGCGCAGCGTGCCCACGCCTTCGGCGACTTCGAGGGTTACAGTCATGCCCCGCAGGTTAGCGGGCGTTCACCGACCCTGCCTCGACGGACTACCTGGTCCAGTCCGCCCACGACATGTTCCACCCGTTGAGCCCGTTGTCCGGCGACACCGTCCGGTCGTGCGAGTTCTTCACCGTCACCACGTCCCCGATGATGGAGTGGTCGAAGAACCAGGCGGCCGGCACCGACCGGTCGCCCCCGCCGCGGATGTCCCGCAGACCGACGCACCCGTGGCTGGCGTTGTAGTTGCCGAAGGCGTCCCCGCCCCAGTAGTTGCCGTGGATGAACGTCCCCGACGTGGTCAGCCGCATCGCGTCCGGCACGTCCTTGATGTCGTACTCGCCGCCGTAGCCGACCGTCTCGCCGTTCATACGGGTCACGCGCAGCTTCTCGCTGATGACCATCTGGCCGTTCCACGTGTCGTAGCCCGGCTTGCCGGTCGTGACCGCGAGGGTTTTGACGACCTTGCCGTCCTGCATGATCTTCATCGTGTGCTTCTTGGCGTCGACGACGGAGACCTGGCTGCGGCCGATCGTGAACTGCACGGTCTTGGACTGCTTGCCGTAGACCCCGTCGCGGCCCTCGACCCCGTCGAGGTCGAGGGTGACGGAGACCTTCGTGCCGGACTTCCAGTAGTTCTCGGGGCGGAAGTCGAGGCGGTCGTTGCCGAACCAGTGGCCCTGGACGTCGACGGCCGGTTCGGTCTTGATGGTGATGGCCTTCTTGACGGCGTCCGGGTCGGTGATGCCCCGGGTGAAGCGGATCGAGAACGGCATCCCGACACCGACCGTGGAACCGTCCTCCGGCGTGAAGTAGCCGACGAACGTGTTCTTCGGGGTGAGGGTGGTGAACGTGGAGTCCTCCGCGGACTCCCGGCCCTCGGCGTCCTTGGCCACCGCGTGCACGGTGTACTTCGTCGAGTTGGCGAGGTGGAGGGACGGCGTCCAGCTGACGCCGTCCGCGGCTATGGTGCCGTCGACCTTGTTGCCCTTGGCGTCCTTGACCTCGACATCCGTCAGCTTGCCCTGGGCGGCGCTGACCTTGAGCGCCCCGCTGGTGTCCACGCCGGTCGCGCCGGACCTGGGGCTGATGCTGACCGTGGCGACGGACTGCTTGCTCGCCTGCGTCGTGGCGTTCTTCTGCTTGTCGCCGTCCCCGGACCCCTTGTCGGAGGAGCCGCCCCCGCACGCGGTGACCGCCACCAGCAGGACCGAGGATATGAGCGCCAGCCGCGCCCCCCGAGCCCCCCGAGTCCGAACCGACGCCCCCGATATCGGCCGCACGTTCACGTCGTTCTCCCCTCCCAGGGCCTGGTCAGGCCCACCCCGGCGCGTTCAGCGCGCGCATTGGCGCATAGTAGCCGCAGGGTTTTGAGCTTGGTGTTGGGCGAATGTCACCGTTGCGTCGCAACTTCCGCCCCCACCACCGGCCCGGTCCCAGCCGGTCACCCGACCGCGCCGCCCGCCTTCCACTCCTTCCAGCCCATGTTCCACCCGCCGAGGCCGTTGTCGGCGGCGACCGTCCTGTCGTTGCTGTTGACGACCTCGACCACGTCCCCGACCAGGCTGCGGTCGTAGAACCAGCCCGCGGGCGTCTGGGAGCTGCCGCCCTTCACGTCGCGCAGGCCCACGCAGCCGTGGCTGACGTTCTCCCGGCCCGGTGCGTCCGGCGCCCAGTAGTTGCCGTGCAGGAAGGTGCCGGAGTCGGTGAGTTTGAGGGCGTGCGGGACGTCGGGGATGTCGTACTCGCCACCGAAGCCGACCGTCCGGCTGTTCATGCGGGTGACCTCGTGCATCTCCATCACCACCATCTTCCCGTTGTAGGTGGTGTGCGCGGGCGCGCCCGCGGTGATCGGCACGGTGGCGAGCAGGTCCCCGTCGCGGCGGACCTCCATGGTGTGCCTGGCCGCGTCGACGAGGGAGACCTGGCTGCGGCCGACGGTGAAGGTGAACGTCTTGTACTGGAGTCCGTAGACGCCCCGGGCCGCCTCGACGTCACGGAGCCTCAGGTCGACGGTGACGACCGTGCCGGGCCGCCAGTAGTGCTCGGGGCGGAAGTCGAGGCGGTTCTTGCCGAACCAGTGCGGGCGGACCTCGACGGCGGGTCTTGCGGTGACCCGCACGGCGTGTTCGACGGCGGCGCGGTTGTCGATGTCGCGGCTGAACGCGAGCGACACGATCATCCCGGTGCCCACGGTGGCGCGGTTCTCCGGGGTGACGTAGCCGATGAAGCGTTCGTCGGGGACGAGCGTGGTGAAGGTGGTGTGGCGGGCCGAGCGGCGTCCCGAGCCGTCCAGGGCGACCGCGTCCACCGTGTACTTGGCGGCGAGCGCGAGCTTCGGGTCGTCCGGCCGCCAGGTCGTGCCGTCGGCGGCGATGCGCCCGGGCACCGGGAAGTCCTGGGCGTCCTGGGACCTGACGACGCTCACCGACTCCAGACGGCCGCCGGGCACCCGTACCGTCAGCCCCGCGCCGGGGCGTACCGCCTTGGTGCCGTCGTCCGGGGAGATGCGGATGACGTCCTCGGGCGCCGGTGGCGCGCCCCCGAGGACGTGGTCGACGCCCAGTGGGGCCTTGTCGCCGACGGAACAGCCGGCGGCGCCCGCCATCAGTCCCGCCCATGTCAGTACCGCGGCCAGCGCGGCCCCCGCGCGCCGTGCGCGCCCTTGTGCATGCGTCACGTGCCGCTAACGATCGGGCATGCCTCGGGGAAACGTGAGTGCGACGCCGGCACTGGGCAGAACAGAGGGAAGGACGACGAGCTGGGGAGCCGCCGCACCCGTGGACGAGCCACCACGGGCGTGTCCGTGGCGAGCGGCCGGCCGTGCCCGGGACCGGGAGCCCGGGCGCGGCCGGCTGCCCAAACGCGGGTTCGGTGCGCCCCGGGGGTCGGCGAGCCGCGAAACAAAAAAGGGGCCGACAGGTGACGAGCGCAGCCGAGCAGCAGGGAGCACGGGCGCGGGCGCCGAGGGCGGACGCCCCCGCGGTGAACGGGACGCCGCTGCCCGTCCCGTCCGCGTGGCCGGGGGCCTCGACACCGCTGGGCGCCCGGTTCCGGGTCGGTCCCGACGGGGTGGCGGGCACCAACTTCGCGCTGTGGGCGGCCGGGGCGGAGGCGGTCCGGCTGTGCCTCTTCGACGAGCGGGGGCGGGAGACCCAGATCCGGCTGACCGAACTCACGCACGAGATCTGGCACGGGTTCGTGCCCGGTGTACTGCCGGGACAGCGGTACGGCTACCGGGTGGACGGCCGCTGGGACCCGTGGACCGGCGCCCGCTGGAACCCGGCGAAGCTGCTCCTGGACCCGTACGCGCGGGCGGTGGACGGCGAGTTCGCGCTGCCGCCCGAGGTGTACGGCCACGTCCGGGACTGGCCCGACCAGCAGGTGGCCGACACGGTCCGCGACGACCGGGACTCGGCGCCCCACGTCCCGAAGGGCGTGGTCGTCCACGACGACGACGACTGGTCCGACGACCGCCGCCCGAAGACGCCGTGGGCGGACTCCGTCATCTACGAGCTGCACGTGCGCGGCTTCACCCGACTGCACCCGGGCATACCCGAGGAACTGCGCGGCACCTACGCGGGCCTCGCGCACCCGGCGGCGGTCGAGCACCTCGTGAAACTGGGTGTGACGGCCGTGGAACTGCTGCCCGTCCACCAGTTCGCCCACGAGGACCACCTGCTCGGGCGCGGCCTGCGGAACTACTGGGGCTACAACTCCATCGGCTACTTCGCCCCGCACGCGGCCTACGCGGCCTCCGGTACGACGGGACAGCAGGTCGGCGAGTTCAAGCGGATGGTGCGGGCGCTGCACGCGGCCGGCATCGAGGTCGTCCTCGACGTGGTCTACAACCACACCGCGGAAGCGGGCGAGCTGGGCCCGACGCTGTCCCTGAAGGGCATCGACAACCGGGGTTACTACCGCCTCCAGGACGACGCCCGCCGCTTCGCCGACTACACCGGCTGCGGCAACACCCTGCACGTGGTGCGGCCGCACGTACTGCGCCTGATCACCGACTCGCTGCGCTACTGGGTCACCGAGATGGGCGTGGACGGCTTCCGCTTCGACCTGGCGGCGGCGCTGGCCCGTTCGATGCACGACGTCGACATGCTCTCGCCGTTCCTCGCCGTCATCGCGCAGGACCCGGTGCTGCGCCGGGTGAAGCTGATCGCCGAACCCTGGGACGTGGGCTCC
>NZ_JBEYFC010000074.1:0-26736 GCF_040634175.1 Streptomyces sp. NPDC007162 | reverse complement strand
GGCTGCCCAGGTCGAGCTTGGTCATGGTGCGGTTGAGGTGGGTCTTCACGGTCGCCTCGCTGATGTAGAGCCGGTCGGCGATCTCCAGGTTGGACAGGCCGCGGGCGGTGAGTTCGAGGACCTCGACCTCGCGGGAGGTCAGCACCTGGAGGTCGGGCGGTGTGCCGGCGCCGGGGTCGGGGCCGCGCTGCCGGGCGAACGCCTCGACCAGGCGCCGGGTGACGCTGGGCGCGAACAGGGCGTCACCGCCGTCCACCGCGGTGACGGCGGCCAGCAGCCGTTCGGGGCCGGAGTCCTTGAGGAGGAACCCCGAGGCGCCGGCGCGCAGGGCGCCGTACACGTACTCGTCGAGGTCGAAGGTGGTGAGCACGAGGACCCGCGGTGCCGGTCCCGCCGCCTCGGCGAGGATGCGCTCGGTGGCCTCGATGCCGTTCAGGCCGGGCATCCTGATGTCCATCAGGACCACGTCGGGCCGGGTCTCGGCGGCCAGCCGCACCGCCTCCGCGCCGTCCCCGGCCTCGCCGGCCACCTCGAACCCGGGAGCGGCCTCCAGCAGCCCCACCAGACCCGCGCGGATGAGGAACTGGTCGTCGACCACGAGCACTCTGGTCATCCGGTACGGTCGTCCCCCCGCCGTGCGAGTGTGGCCGAGGTCGGCAGGGTCAGCTCGACCGCGAAGCCGCCCTCGGAGCGCGGGCCGACAGCGATCGTCCCGCCGTAGAGCTTGGCCCGCTCGCGCATGCCAATCAAGCCGTGGCCTGCGCCCGTTCGCATTCTGTCCGGATTCACCCCCTCCCCGTCGTCGAGGACGGACACGGTCAGCTCGTGCGGGCCGTACCGCAGCAGCACGCGCGCGCGTGCGTGACCGGCGTGTTTGAGGACGTTGGTGAGCGCCTCCTGGACGACGCGGTAGGCGCACAGTTCGACACCGGGCGGCAGCGGGCGGGGCGCGCCCTCGACGGTGTACTCGACGGACAGTCCACCGCTGCGCACCCGTTCGACGAGTTCGGCCAGCCGCTCCAGGGTGGGCATCGGGGCCCGCTCGGCGGCCTCCGGGTCCTGTTCGCGCAGCACCTGCAGCATGCGCCGCAGCTCCTCCAGGGCCTCTCCGCTGGTGTCCGCGATGGTGCCGAGGGCGCCCCGCGCCTTGCCGGGGTCCGACTCGAAGACGAACCTCGCCAGCCCGGCCTGCACCGAGATCACCGACATGTGGTGGGCCACGACGTCGTGCAACTCCCGTGCTATCCGGCCGCGTTCCTCCGCCACCGCACGCCGCGCCCGCTCGGCCTGCTCGGCCCGCAGCCGCCGGGTGAGTTCACCGGAGCGCTGGGCGAGGTGCCCGAACCAGAGCAGCACCGTGCAGTACAGCAGCGCCTGCATGACGACGGAGGGCATCGAGGAACGTGCGGTGACGAGCCCGCCGTACAGCCACGTGCCCGCCATGCACACGGCACAGCCGACGGCGATCCGGACCGGTCGTACCGACGCGACCGTGTACAGCGCCAGCATGGAGCCGAAGCTGCACACCACGGGCCAGTAGCCGAAGCTGATGTAGACGATCGACGCGCCCTGCACGACGGCGAACACCTGGAGCGGCCACCGCCCCCGCAGCGCGGTGGGCAGGTGCGCGAGACCGACCAGCGCGTAGGCCCGCGCGTCCAGCGGCGGCCAGCCCTGCGTGGGCGACTCCCGCCCCAGCAACACGGCCGTCACGACCGTCATGCACGCGATCAGCGTGTCGACGGCGAGCGGGGGCGGGTTGCGCGGTCGCATCGCCGCAGCGTAACGCGGGGCTCGAAGTGACCGAGTCAATCACCGGACGTACCACGGAAGTTGTAGACGGTTCAATCGAGGGTGGGATTCGCCGGGCCCGCCGGATCTCTACTTTCGAAACCGGGGGGAAGCAGGCCCGCACCCACCGGGGGAGGTGCGGGCCACGCCCTGGGCCCCTGGCAACCCCTAGTTCCTCATCGTGAAGTGCAGGGTGTCCTTCAGATAGGGGATCACCAGCCACGGCTTCGGCTGCGCCATCAACGCCAGCAGCACGATCACCAGCCCCAGCACCCCGTACGTCGCGATGTCGGTGAACCGCGACCTGACGGCCAGCATCCCGACGCTCGGCAGCACCCACCGCATCACGCCCCCGGCCAGCAGCGCCGCCCCGATCAGCAGCGCCCCCACCCGGAACTGGTCCAGCGAGGTCAGCAGCAACCCGACCGCGACGGCCGCCAGCACGATCAGGATCGGCCACTGCCGGGCCGGCGCCGGCAGATCCCCCGACGCGGCCCGGCCGCCCCCTTCGGGGCGCGCCGTGTCCCGGGTGAACAGCGGGAAGCGGCGCGTGGTCCGCCGGGGCCGGCCCTGCGCGTCCGGGGCGCTGATCGCGTCGCGGGCGGTCAGCTCGTCGTCGTGCGCCTGGTCAGCCGACACTGCGCTCCGCCGCCTCGACCACGTTGACCAGCAGCTGCGCCCGGGTCATCGGCCCGACACCGCCGGGGTTCGGGGAGAGCCACCCGGCGACCTCGGCGACCCCGGGGTGGACGTCGCCGACGATCTTGCCGTCCGTGTTGCGGGAGACACCGACGTCGAGGACGGCGGCACCCGGCTTGACGTCCTCGGGACGGATCAGGTGCGGGGAGCCGGCCGCGGCGACGATGATGTCCGCGCGCCTGAGGTGCGACGAGAGGTCGCGCGTACCGGTGTGGCACTGCGTGACCGTCGCGTTCTCGCTGCGCCGGGTGAGCAGCAGCGGCATCGGGCGCCCGATGGTCACACCGCGGCCGACGACCACGACCTCGGCGCCCTTGATCTCGACGCCGTGGCGGCGCAGCAGGGTCAGCACGCCGTTCGGGGTGCAGGGCAGCGGCGCGGGCTCGCCGAGCACCAGCCGGCCGAGGTTCATCGGGTGCAGGCCGTCCGCGTCCTTGTCCGGGTCCATCATCTCCAGGATGCGGTTCTCGTCGATGCCCTTGGGCAGCGGCAGCTGGACGATGTAGCCGGTGCAGGCGGGGTCGTCGTTGAGTTCGCGGACGACCGCCTCGATCTCCTCCTGGGTCGCGGTGGCCGGGAGTTCACGCTGGATGGAGGCGAGGCCGACCTGCGCGCAGTCGCGGTGCTTGCCGGCGACGTACTTCTGGCTGCCGGGGTCGTCCCCGACCAGGATCGTGCCGAGGCCGGGCGTGACGCCCTTCTCCTTCAGGGCCGCCACGCGGGCGGTCAGATCGGACTTGATCGCGGCTGCGGTGGCCTTGCCATCGAGAATCTGGGCGGTCATGGGTCCATCCTCGCGGATGCGGGTGTCCCGGTTCCAGTCGGGTGTGCGGTCATGATCGATGATGTTGCACTTGCACAACACATCGCTAATCGGACTGGACAACCACTCCGTGGTACTTGACGATGAGCGGCGCAGCATCGCGGTCCGGTTGGGGGGCAAACCGCTCAGTTCATGACGTACCTCCGTCCCTGTCCGCGTCGTCCCCGCAGGTCCAACGGAGGAAGACCGCCATGAGTTTCGGCTCGCCCAACAACCCCTATGGTCAGCCGCAGAACCCGCAGCAGGGTCAGCCCGGCTACGGCTACCCCCAGCAGGGCCAGCCCGGCTACCAGCAGGCCCCGCAGGGCGTGCCGCCGCAGCAGGGCTACGGCTACCCCCAGCAGCAGCCCGGCTACCCGCAGCAGGGCGGCTACGGCTACCCGCAGCAGGGGTACGGCGCGACGCCGCCGTACGCGAACTGGGGCCAGCGTTTCCTGGGCACCCTGGTCGACGGCCTGGTCTTCCTCGTGCCCTACATCCTGGTGCTCTTCAGCAGCAAGGCGGCGGTGCTGGGCATCATCGGCGGTCTCGCGCTCCTCGGTATCGCGATCTGGCAGCTGATCCAGGAGGGCCGCACCGGCCAGACCATCGGCAAGAAGGCGCTGGGCATCCGCCTGGTCAAGGAGGCCACCGGGCAGCCGATCGGCGTCGGCATGGCCTTCGTGCGCCGTATCGCGCACATCCTGGACAGCCTCGCCTGCTACCTGGGCTGGCTGTGGCCGGCGTGGGACTCCAAGCGCCAGACGTTCGCCGACAAGGTCTGCGGCACGATCGTGATCCGCAGCAACTGAGCGGTCGTACGCACGTCAAGGGCCGTGTCCCCCGCGATGGGGGACACGGCCCTCGTGTGTGCGCCTGCGCGCCCGCGGCTCAGTGGAAGAAGTGCCGCGTCCCCGTGAAGTACATGGTGACGCCCGCCTTCTCGGCGGCCTCCACGACCAGTTCGTCACGGACCGAACCGCCGGGCTGCACCACGGCCTTGACCCCGGCCGCGGTGAGGATCTCCAGGCCGTCCGGGAAGGGGAAGAACGCGTCGGAGGCGGCGTAGGAGCCGCGCGCCCGCTCCTCGCCGGCCCGCTCGACCGCCAGCTTCGCGGAGTCGACGCGGTTGACCTGGCCCATGCCGACGCCGACCGAGGCGCCGTCCTTGGCGAGCAGGATGGCGTTGGACTTCACGGCCCGGCAGGCCTTCCAGGCGAAGGCGAGCTCGGCCAGCTCCTGGGCGCCGAGTGCCTCGCCGGTCGCCAGGGTCCAGTTGGCCGGGTCGTCGCCGTCGGCCTGGAGGCGGTCGGTGACCTGGAGCAGCACACCGCCGTCGACGGGCTTGACCTCGACGGGGTTCGCCGGGGCGCCCGGCGCCTTCAGAACCCGGATGTTCTTCTTCTTGGCGAGCGCTTCGAGGGCGCCGTCCTCGTAGTCGGGCGCGACGATGACCTCGGTGAAGATCTCGGCGACCTGCTCGGCCATCTCCCGGCTCACCGGCCGGTTGACGGCGATGACCCCGCCGAACGCGGACAGCGGGTCGCAGGCGTGCGCCTTGCGGTGCGCCTCGGCGACGTCCGAACCGACGGCGATGCCACAGGGGTTGGCGTGCTTGATGATCGCGACGCAGGGCTCGTCGTGGTCGTACGCGGCACGGCGCGCGGCGTCCGTGTCCGTGTAGTTGTTGTACGACATCTCCTTGCCGTGCAGCTGCTCGGCCTTGGCGAGGCCGCCGCCGCTCGCGTCGACGTAGAGCGCGGCGGGCTGGTGCGGGTTCTCGCCGTAGCGCAGGGTGTTCTCGCGCTCCCAGGTGGCGCCGAGGAAGTCCGGGAACCGCGACTCGTCGACCGGCGCGTACTCCGAGGCGAACCAGGAGGCGACCGCCACGTCGTACGACGCCGTGTGCTGGAAGGCCTCGGCGGCGAGCCGCTTGCGGGTGGCGAGGTCGAAGCCGCCCTCGGCGACGGCGGCGAGGACGTCGGCGTACCGCTGCGGGCTGGTGACGACGGCGACCGACGGGTGGTTCTTGGCGGCGGCGCGGACCATCGAGGGACCGCCGATGTCGATCTGCTCGACGCACTCGTCCTCGCTCGCGCCGGAGGCGACGGTCTCGCGGAACGGGTAGAGGTTGACGACGACGAGGTCGAACGGCTCGACGCCGAGCTCTTCGAGCTGCTTGCGGTGGCTGTCCAGGCGCAGGTCGGCGAGGATGCCGGCGTGCACCCTGGGGTGCAGGGTCTTGACCCGGCCGTCCAGGCACTCCGGGAAGCCGGTGAGCTCCTCGACCTTGGTGACGGGGATGCCGGCGGCGGCGATACGGGAGGCGGTGGAGCCGGTGGAGACGAGCGCGACACCGGCCTCGTGCAGTCCACGGGCGAGCTCTTCGAGTCCGGTCTTGTCATAGACGCTGACGAGCGCGCGGCGGATGGCCCGCTTGCCGCTCTCGGCCGTGACAGTGCTCTCGGCGGTCACTGGATAACTACCTTTCGTCCCTCAATGCGGTGGCCGTTGCGGGCGATCCGCCCCACGACCTCGACGAGCAGCCTTCGCTCGACGTCCTTGATGCGCTCGTGCAGAGCGCTCTCGTCGTCCTCGTCCCGGACCTCCACCACGCCCTGAGCGATGATCGGCCCGGTGTCGACGCCGTCGTCGACGAAGTGGACGGTGCAGCCGGTGACCTTGGCGCCGTACGCGAGCGCGTCGCGTACGCCGTGGGCCCCGGGGAAGCTGGGCAGCAGGGCGGGGTGGGTGTTGACGGTCCGCCCCCCGAACCGCGCCAGGAACTCCTTGCCGACGATCTTCATGAACCCGGCGGAGACGACGAGGTCGGGCTCGTGGGCGGCGACGGCGTCGGCCAGCGCCCGGTCCCACTCGTCCCGGGTCCCGAAGTCCTTCACCCGGGTCACGAAGGTCGGGATGCCGGCGCGCTCGGCACGCGCCAGTCCCTCGATGCCGTCGCGGTCGGCGCCCACGGCGACGACCTGGGCGCCGTAGGCCTCGACGCCGGTCTCGGCGATCGCGTCGAGCAGCGCCTGGAGGTTGGTGCCGGATCCGGAGACCAGCACGACGAGGCGCTTGGCCACGGGCTTGGCGGCCACGGCGGGGCCCTTTCTCGGGGGAGCGTCGGTACGGCGGCCGGTCTCGTACCGAGTTTGTACATTCGTACGAGTGCTTCGCGCCCCGGGATACGGGGAAGTCTACGAAGCAGCCGGCCGTCAGCAACGATACCGGCACACCGGGCGGCCCCCACGGGACGGGGGCGTGGCCGGAAGGTAGCGTCTGCGGGGGTGGCGTGGCGGGAACGCGTCCGGGGCACGGCGCGTTCATCAGGTGACCGGCCGTTCGTCCGCCGTACTGCTCAGCCGTACCGAGCAGCCGTGTTCATCAGTCGCACTCACCAGCCGTGCTCACCAGTCGTAGTCGATCTAGGGGAAGACGCTCAGTTGATGCCGGACCGCAGCCTGGGACTTCGCATGCTCCCCCCGCAGTCGGTACAGGACGGGACGCGTTCCGCCGTGCTGTTGCGGGAGCGGCCGGCCTCGCCGCCGGACGCGCCCTCGGACCGGCCGAAGGGCGATCAGCAGGACGACAACCCGTTCGCCCCGCCCCCGGAGGGCGCACCGGACTCGCCGTGGCGGCCGCGCCGCCCCGCCGGGGACGGTGAAGGTGACGGCGATCAGCAGTCGCCCTGGGGCCACCAGTGGAGCGACCGCCAGCCCGGGCGGCAGTCCGGCGGCTTCGGCGAGCGCCGCCCCGAGGGCGGCGGGGGCGGCCAGGACGGCGGGCCCGGCGGCCCCGGCACGCGCTGGGACCCCACGGACCCGGTGCAGCGGCGCGCCCGCTACGCGCTGCTGTGCGGCATGTGGGCCTTCTTCTTCGTGCTCTTCGGCTGGCCGTACGTGGCGCTGCTGCTGGGGGCGCCCGCGGTCTACTGGGGCGTCAGCGCGCTGCGCGCGAAGCCGCGCGGCGGCGACGAGACCGCCGCCGGCCGCCCCCAGACGACGGCGGCGATCAGCGGCCTGGTCACGGCGTCCCTGGCCCTGGCCCTGGTGGCGGCGAACTTCACCGTCCAGATGGTCTACCGCGACTACTACACCTGCGCCTCGGACGCCCTGACCAACGAGGCCAGACAGTCCTGCGACCACCTGCTCCCCGAGAACCTCCGCCCCTTCCTGGGCAGCCCGAACAGCTGACCCGGCCGGGGGCCGCCCGCTGACGCACGGCTCCACCCGGACCGGGCGAGCGGGTGCCCTGCCCCTCAGGCCGACGGATCGGATGCGTCGGTGGGGGTGAGGGGTGCTTCGGCGGCGGGGAGGGGTGCGGGCAGGGGGAAGGGGTCGTCGGCAGGGAGGGGGTCGTCGGCGGGGAGGAGGTCGTAGGCGTCTTCCGGGTCCTGCGGCGAGATCGGTGCCGGTCTCGGGGTCGTGGTCGGTGTCGGTGCCGGTCGGGAGGGGTCCGGCTGCGGGGGGCGCGGGGTCCGGACGCGCCATGCCCTCAGTGCCAGCGCCGTCGGGATGCCCACCGCGAGGAGCCAGACTCCCGTCGCCGTGCCCGTCTGCCACCACAGGGGGCCGAAGCGGGCGAGTGCCGCGACGCCCAGCGGGCCGCCGGCCAGTTCGGCGAGCGCCGCCTGCAGCAGCCCGCACAGCAGTGCCGCCGACGTCACCACCCCGGCCGTGCGCCCGGCCGTCCACCCGCGCCGGACCGCCCTGCCCACCACGAACCACGCCACCGTCACCCCGGCCGCCACCGGCACCGCCACGGCCGCCCAGTCGACCGGCGTGCCCGGCCCGGCGTCCGGCACCGCCGCCAGCAGCGGGAAGGGCGGCAGCAGCGGCGCCGGATTCGACGCCAGCGGGTTGACCACGTGCCCGGCGCCGAGCGCGAAACCGGGACCGACGGCGTACGACGCCGACCACACCGCCGCGTTGGGGACGAGGCAGACGCAGAGCAACAGCACCGCGAACCGGCCCGTCCACCCAGCCGTCAGCTGCAGGAACGACGTCCGCGCCGGGTCCCCGTGCCCCACCAGCGACACGGCGAGCAGCAGGGTGCCGCCGCCGAAGAACACGGCCGCCCCGGCGAGGGACGCGCGAACGGCCGTACCCCACCGCACCCTGGTGTCCCGCCCGAGCAGCCGCCGTCGTACCGGGCCCGGCAGCAGCGCGGCCAGGGCCAGCAGCGGCTCGCGCGGACGGCCGTACGCCGTCCACACCCCTCCGCCCGCCGCACCCGCGACGAGCAGCGGCAGACACGCCGTCACCCAGCCCCACGCGGGCCGCAGTTCACCGCCGGACGCGTACAGCGCGGCGCACCCGCCGACGCCGAGGTAGCCGGTGACGACCCCGGCCCACGCGGTCAGAGCGGGGATCGGCGGCGGCACGTCGGCCTCGTCGCCGTCCTGCGGGTCCGCCGCGTCCACGGCGTCCCTCGCCCCCCGGTACACGAGCAGCACCGGCACCACCACCAGCAGCAACGGCGTGATGCCGACCGGGGCCGGCACCCCGGAGAGGGTGCCCGTGCGGACCAGGTCGACGCCGTGGGCGAGCAGCCACAGGGCCGCCGCGACGTGCAGCGCGCCGGCCGGACCGCTGTCGGGATACGGCGAACTGACCCACAGCGCGATCGCCAGTACGGCGAACGCGCCGAGCCCGAGCCCGGCCGCGAGCGCACCGGCCGCCAGGCTCGCGGCGAAGCCGGGGGAACGGTCGCGCACCCGGTCGCGGACCGGCCTGAGCAACAGGGACAACGACGGTCGGCGGGCGGTCATCCGAATCACGCTCGCCATGCTCCCAACGACACGCGCTTTTCCGGCGTAACGGGCGAACCACCGTAGTGTCGCTCAATATACGTTTATGTGTTTTTTCGTAGAAAGATAGGAAGACAGGTATGGTGACGCAGAGTCCTGCCCCCACCGACGAGGCCGCCCCCTCCCCGGCCCTGACGCCCGCTCAGGCCTTCGACGCGCTCTACGCGTTCTGCGCACCGGCCCTGGTCCGGCAGACCTACCTGCTCACCGGACGCCGGGAGCTGGCGCAGGAGGCGGTCGAACGGGCCTTCCAAGTGGCATGGCAGAACTGGCCCCAGGTGGCCCGGGACCGGGACCCGGCCGGCTGGGTGCGGGCGGTGGCGCACGAGTGCGCCCTCTCCCCCTGGCACCGCTTCCGGCTGCGCTACCGCCACCCTGAGCCCCCGCCGGCCGACGCGGCGGACCGCGCCCTGCTGGAGGCGCTGCTGAAGCTGCCGCCGACGTACCGGCGCACGCTGCTGCTGTACGACGGCATCGGTCTCGACCTGCCGGAGACGGCGGCGGAGACGGAGGCGAGCACACCGGCGGCGGCCGGCCGGCTGACCCGGGCGCGGCGGCTGGTCGCCGACCGGGTGCCGGAACTCGCCGACCCCGCCGCGCTGCACCGCCGGCTGGCCGAGCTGGCCTCGACGGAGCGGCTGCGGGCGGCCCAGCCGCCCGCCGTGCGGACCTGCGCCGAACGCCGGACCCGCTTCTGGACCCGCTCCGCGCTCGCCTTCACGGCGACGATCATCGCGGCGACGACCTTGACGCTGCGGACGGCGCCGACCCACTACGAGGCGCCGATCGGCCCGGCCCAGGCGATCAGCGGGGTGCCGCCGGAGGTGGGGCTGGGGCCGTTGTCGGCGGGTGAGCGGCGGCTGGAGGCGAAGCTGCGCCGCGAGGTGGAGAAGGGTCCGGAGAGGGTGGTACCGCTGGCGAGGTAGGGCGTTCGGGTGCGGGCCGGTGGGGGTTGCTCGCGCAGTCCCCGCGCCCCTGAGGGGCGCGCTGGGGCGAGCGCGGACGCCGGTAGGCCCGTCCCCACCCCGGGGAACGGGCCTACCGGCATACAGTCACGCAGGCGTTCAGCCGGCGAGGATCTCGCGGGCCAGCTTCGCCGTCTCCGTCGGGGTCTTGCCGACCTTGACGCCCGCGGCCTCCAGGGCCTCCTTCTTCGCCTGGGCGGTGCCCGACGAACCGGAGACGATGGCGCCGGCGTGGCCCATGGTCTTGCCCTCGGGGGCGGTGAAGCCCGCGACGTAGCCGACGACCGGCTTGGTCACGTTCTTCGCGATGAAGTCCGCGGCCCGCTCCTCGGCGTCGCCGCCGATCTCACCGATCATGACGATCAGGTCGGTGTCGGGGTCGGCCTCGAACGCGGCGAGCGCGTCGATGTGCGTGGTGCCGATGATCGGGTCGCCACCGATGCCGACGGCGGTCGAGAAGCCGATGTCACGCAGCTCGTACATCATCTGGTACGTCAGCGTGCCGGACTTCGAGACCAGGCCGATACGGCCCGGCTTGGTGATGTCGCCCGGGATGATGCCGACGTTGGACTGGCCGACGGTGATGATGCCGGGGCAGTTCGGGCCGATGATCCGGGTCTTGTTGCCCTTCTTGCCGGCGTACGCCCAGAACGACGCCGAGTCGTGCACGGCGATGCCCTCGGTGATCACGACGGCCAGCGGGATCTCGGCGTCGATGGCCTCGACGACCGCGTCCTTCGTGAACTTCTCCGGCACGAAGATGACGGAGACGTTGGCGCCGGTGGCCTCGATGGCCTCCTTGACGGTACCGAAGACCGGTACCTCGGTGCCGTCGAAGTCGACCTTCTGACCGGCCTTGCGCGGGTTGACGCCGCCCACGACGTTGGTGCCGTCACCGAGCATGAGCTTGGTGTGCTTCATGCCAGTGGCGCCGGTCATGCCCTGGACGATGACCTTGCTGTCCTTGTTGAGCCAGATAGCCATGGTGTGTTGTGTCCTCGTCCTGAGTGCTTACTTGGCGGCGTGGGCCAGCTCGGCGGCCTTGTCGGCCGCGCCGTCCATGGTGTCGACGCGCTGCACCAGCGGGTGGTTGGCGTCGGTGAGGATCTTGCGGCCCAGCTCGGCGTTGTTGCCGTCGAGGCGGACGACGAGCGGCTTGGAGACGTCCTCGCCGCGGTCCTCCAGGAGCTTCAGGGCCTGCACGATGCCGTTGGCGACCTCGTCGCACGCGGTGATGCCGCCGAAGACGTTGACGAAGACCGACTTGACGTCGGGGTCGCCCAGGATGATCTCCAGGCCGTTCGCCATGACCTGGGCGGACGCGCCACCGCCGATGTCGAGGAAGTTGGCGGGCTTGACGCCACCGTGGTTCTCACCGGCGTACGCGACCACGTCCAGGGTGCTCATGACGAGACCCGCGCCGTTGCCGATGATGCCGACCTCGCCGTCGAGCTTGACGTAGTTGAGGTTCTTCTCCTTGGCGGCGGCCTCCAGCGGGTTGGCCGCGGCCTTGTCGTGGAGCTCCTCCCAGTCCGCGTGGCGGAACTCGGCGTTGTCGTCCAGCGACACCTTGCCGTCGAGGGCGATGACGTCACCGGAGGCGACCTTCGCGAGCGGGTTCACCTCGACCAGGAGGGCGTCCTCCTTGATGAAGGTGTCCCACAGCCTGACCAGGACGTCGGCGACCTTGTCGGCGACCTCGGCCGGGAACTTCGCCGCGGCGACGATCTCCTTGGCCTTGGCCAGGTCCACACCGTCGATCGCGTCGATCGGCGTCTTGGCGACGGCCTCGGGGCGGGTGGCCGCCACCTCCTCGATCTCCATGCCGCCCTCGACGGAGGCGATGGAGAGGAAGGTGCGGTTGGCACGGTCGAGGAGGAAGGAGACGTAGTACTCCTCGAGGATCTCCGGGGCCGTCTCGGCGATCATCACCTTGTGGACCGTGTGGCCCTTGATGTCCATGCCGAGGATGTCCGTGGCACGGGCGACGGCCTCGTCCGCGGAAGCGGCCAGCTTGACGCCACCGGCCTTGCCGCGACCACCGACCTTCACCTGCGCCTTGACGACGGACTTGCCGCCCAGCCGCTCGGTGATCTCGCGCGCCGCCTCAGGCGTGTCGATGACTTCACCGGCCAGCACCGGTACATCGTGCTTGGCGAAGAGGTCCCTCGCCTGGTACTCGAACAGGTCCACGCGCTTCCGTCCCTATCAGTGATCTCGCGGTTCGTTGGATGCGTGGGCGTGCCGCGAAGGGCAACGTGACGTCCGCTTGGGTCACAGGGGAAGCGCACACGGTGTCCGAGCGCGCGGCATGTCCGTCTCGCAGGTTATCGCCGCTTGCAGGGGGTCCCTAAATCGAGGGTCACACCTGAGCGGTGATACCTGTCACATGATGCCGGGTATCCCGGGTTTTCCTGGCACGGCGTGCCGCCTTGGCAGTGATGTGCGAGGCCTCACCGGGTTGGGGTTGGCCCGGTGAGGCCTCAGCCCCCTCCTCGGGGGGGTGGGCGGCCGGTCCCCGCCCAAGGGGACCGGCCGGCCCGTCTCGCGGGGGCCCGGCCCGGACGGACCGACGGCGTTCGGCCGTCCGGGTCTGGCCCCCCGCGGAGATCAGAGGGAGTAGGTCGGGGCCGGCTGCGGCCCGTGCACGTACTCCGGGGTGACCGGGAACGCGAGCGGCCCGGTGGCCGACGCGACCGGCTGCACGTCGCCGGCGGCGACGCCGTACCCGAGCACCTCGACACCGCCGAGGACCGGCCCGGCCAGATCCTCGGCATACGTGGCCACGTGCCCGCTCACCGGCCGGACATCGCCCGCCGCCTCGGTCGGGACAGCGGCCGGCGTCCGCTCGCACTCGGGGGCGAAGGCGGCGAGGGGCCCGAAGAGGTGGTCGACACCGTCCCGGAGGACGTCCGGGGAACCGCCGACCATGCCGACCGGGGCGACCTCGACGACGCCGGGCCGCGCGGAGGCGGGGGCAGGGGGGATGGGCTCCGCGGTGGCGGGGGTGGCGGGCAGGGCCGTGGCGGCAGCGGCCGCGGCCTGCGCCTTTGCCGCGCGGGCGGCCCGGGCTCCGTTGATGGCCTCGGCACCCCTGATCCTGGCGGCGAAGGCGTGCCGGGCCCGGTCCGTGCCGGTGGCCGCGGTCCCGGTGGTGCGCGGGGCCCACCACTGGGCCTCCCGCACGGCGCTCGGTACACCGGCGACGTCGGCGGCTATGACCACGGAACGGTGGATGTTCTTGTTCATACGTGCGTCTGATCCTTCGGGGCTCCGATGCGCTCGGCAGGCGTGCGCGGGAGCCGGGAGGGCTTCCGGTGCATCCGGAAGCGCGGCTGGGGACAAGCCGTCCGGAGGAGTTCGAGGGGGTCCGGGAGAGAGGGGGCCCTCGGGAGTCCTCGGGGTCCGGACGGACGGGCAGACCTGTTCCGCCCCCGCGCGCCAGGTCTGTGCGGGGAAGGGGGTCGCCGGCCCTAGCCGGGGAAGACGGGGATGTCCCGGTACCGTTCCGGGGTCCCGGCCGCGTCGACGCGCGCGGCGGCACCGGGCACGAGCCGCAGCGGCGCCCGGTCGACGAAGGTCACGGCGTACATGTCACCGTGCCGGGAGGCGGTGCCGTCCACCGCTGACTTGCCCAGGGCGCCGTCCGGATCCCCGGCGGGCACGGGACGGTCGGGAGCCCCGCCGGCCCGGGCGGCACGATGACCGTCGCGGTGCGTCACCCGCTCCGAGGCGGCGGGTACGACGCCGAGCCGCGGCCCGTACGACACCGCACCGGCCACCGCCCCCGCCGTACGGGACTTCCCGTGCCCGGCGGCGTGCACGACCGGCTGCCGCGGCTCGGCAGGGCGAGGCGCCGAGGTGACCGGCGCCGGAAGCGACGACCCCGGCGACCCGGAGACGACGGGCGGCTCCGGCACCTGCACCACCGGCGTGGCAGGCAGCGTGACAGGGAGCGTCGGCAGCCGCGTCGGCAGCTCCGACACCTGCTCCAGGGTGCCACCGAGCGTCTGGGTCAGGGTCGAGGCAACCGAACCGGTCACCGTCCGCACCACCTCGCCCACGCCGTCCACCACCGGCATGCCCCCGGTGACGGGTTTCCGTGGCGGGGTCGCCCGGTGCGGCGACAGCAGCCCGGGCAGCGACGCCTTCTGCGTCACGGCCGACGTCAACGCCGGCGTCCCCTCGGCCGCCTGTGCCTGCCCCCCGCAGAGGAAGCCGAGCGCGAGCAGTCCGCCGACCAGCAGCGCCAGGTGCAGCGCACGCCGTCCCGTCACCGTGCGCAGCACACGCACGGTGGCACCGGACAGAACTGCTGGCGAGGTCAAGACGGGGAGGACCCTCCCGTGCGGCGGAACAGAGCAGAGGTCACGCATGGCGTGAAGACCGGTGAAAGACCGGTGGAGACATCGATCCTTGCACGGGACTCCCGCGGTCGCGCAAGCCCCCTGTTACCGATGGGTACTCATGTCCCGTTTGATGCCGGAGGACTGCTGTCACCGAGTCGACAAGTCCCCCGCCGGTTCCGGCCTCACACCGTGTCCGGAACCGGTAGGGGCCGCTTCTCGATCGCCGCCGCCATCACCTCGGGGAAGAGATCGGGCGTGCACGCGAACGCCGGTGCCCCCAGCGCCGCGAGCGCCGCCGCGTGCTCCCTGTCGTACGCCGGCGCCCCCTCGTCGGACAGCGCGAGCAGCGCCACGAACTGCACCCCCGACGCCTTCATCGCCGCCACCCGCTTGAGCATCTCGTCGCGTATCCCGCCCTCGTAGAGGTCGCTGATGAGCACGACGACGGTCTCCGCGGGCCGGGTGATCTGCGACTGGCAGTAGGCCAGCGCACGGTTGATGTCGGTGCCGCCGCCGAGTTGGGTGCCGAACAACACGTCCACCGGGTCGTCCAGCTGGTCGGTGAGATCGACCACCGCGGTGTCGAAGACGACGAGCCGGGTGTCGATCGACCGCATGGACGCCAGCACCGCCCCGAACACCGACGCGTACACCACCGAAGCCGCCATCGACCCCGACTGGTCGATGCAGAGCACGACTTCCTTCTTGACCGACTGCGACGCCCGCCCGTACCCGATGAGCCGCTCCGGCACCACCGTCCGGTACTCCGGGAGGTAGTGCTTGAGATTGGCCGAGATCGTGCGGTTCCAGTCGACGTCGTGGTGGCGGGGCCGGTTGATCCGGGCACTGCGGTCGAGGGCGCCGGTGAGGGTGGCCCGGGTGCGGGTCGCCAGCCGCTTCTCCAGGTCCTGGACGACCTTGCGCACGACCGCCCGTGCCGTTTCCTTCGTGGTCTCCGGCATCGCCTTGTTGAGCGAGAGCAACGTGCCGACCAGGTGGACGTCGGCCTCCACCGCCTCCAGCATCTCCGGCTCCAGGAGCAGCGCGGCCAGCCCCAGCCGGTCGATGGCGTCGCGCTGCATGACCTGGACGACGGAGGACGGGAAGTACGTCCGGATGTCGCCGAGCCAGCGCGCCGCCGACGGCGCCGACGCCCCCAGGCCCGCCGACCGCTCCCGCCCGGACTGCGTTCTGTCCCCCTTCCCGTACAGCGCGGCCAGCGTCCCGTCCATCGCCGCGTCCCGCCCCGCCAGCGCACACCCGGTGCCGTCCGCGGCCTCGCCCCCGAGCACCAGCCGCCACCGCCGCAACCGCTCCCGCGCGGGGTCGTCGACACCGGGTCCGGTGCCGGGTCCGGTGTCGGTGTTCGTCGCGTCCGTGGTCATCTGCCCGCCCCCACAAGGTCGTCGTCCGCAGTCGTGTCGTCGAGGCCGAGCAGCAGCCGCAGCACCGGCAGTACGGCGTCGGCCCGCCCGGCGTCCGCGTCGGCGCCGAAACCCGGGGTCCCGCCGGCCCGCCCCGGCCCCTGCCGCCGATCCCCCGGTCCCCGGCGCACCAGTTCGCCGATGGTCCTGCGCACCCCCGGCTCGTACGCCGAGAACGTCCGCCGCAGCAGAGGCAGTACGTCCGTGAACGCCTCCGCCGGTACGCCGGTCAGCCAGGCGTCGACCAGACCGAGCAGCCGCTCGTCGTGCACGAGCAACATCCCGCCCCCGCCGCCTCCGACGAACCCCTCGATCCAGGCGGCCGCGTCCGAAGGAGGCGTCCCGGGCGAGAGCACCAGCCCCATCAGCCGGGCCGCCTCCTCAGGCCCCAGCTCCCCCTCGTCCAGCAGGAGCCGCACCGCCCGTCCGCGCAGCACCCCAGGCACGCTGTCCCGCCCGGACAGTGTGCGCAGCACGGCCCGCCAGCGTCGGCGGAGGCCACCGCCACCGGGGCCGAGATCGCCCCCCGCCGCAACCGCGGTGGCCTGCGGCGTCACAGCCGGCGTCGCGGGTTCTGCCTTAGCGGTCCCGGCCCCCGCCGCAGTTGCCGTCGTAGGCGCTGGCGTTGCCGTCGCGTTCGCCGCCCCCGTCGATGTCGCTGCCGCCGCCCCGGTTGCGGTCGCCCTCGCCGTCCCCGTCTCGCCGAGCAGCCCCACCGCCGTGTGCACCGCGTCCACATGCCCCCGCATCTCCTCGGCCGCGTCCGCGTCGAGGGTGGCGCAGGCCGGCGGGAGCCCGACGAAGACGCGTTCGGCGAGGCCTTCGGCGACCTCGGCGAGGGCCCGGACGTCGGTGCCCCGGACGTCGCCGTAGCGCAGGGAGCGGACCAGGGCGGGCAGCGCCTGGGCGAGCCGTCCGACGTCCGTGTCCAGGGCGGCCCGGTCGGCGAGCGTCCGCATCACCACCGGCAGCGCCTCCGGCAGCCCGGCCAGCAGGCAGTGCTCGGCGAGCGCGGTGACCTCGGCGAGCGCGGTCGCGCCCACCGCGTCGGCCTCGGCCCTGGCCGTCGCCGCGCTCCGGACGGTCGTCCCCCACACGCCGGCCTCGGCCAGCCGCACCGACAGCTCCGGCTCCCAGCACAGCCGCCAGGTCTCCCGGAACGTGCCCGTGCTCCCCCGTGACCGCACCTGCTCCCCCCACCCGACGCCGAGCAGCCGCAGCCGGTGCAGCAGCCTGCTGCGCCCGGCGTCGGTCTCCTTGCGCAGGTCGAGATCGAGTTCCCGCTCCAGCGCCTCCGGCTTGAGCCTGAGCCGGCGCTGCTCCCGGACCAGGTCCCGCTGCAACGGCACCGCGGGCGCCCCCTCCGGCACCTCCCCCAGCACGTCCCCGACCACCAGCCGGTCGTGCACCAGCGCCAGCGGGACGTCCGAGCCCTCGCAGAGCACCGCCCGCACCGCGTCGGTCGTCTCGCCCAGGCCGGGCAACGGGCGCCCGCGCATCACCGCCAGGGTCTCGGCCAGCCGCACGGCCTCGATGACATGGGCCGAGGAGACGATCCGGTCCTCCTCACGCAGCAGTCCGGCCACCTTGGTGAGCCAGCGCTCGACGGGGCGGTCCGGGGCGCGGAACAGGTGCCCGTACCAGCCCGGTGAATCGATGCCCGCGCCGTACCCGCTCGCCCGGGCCAGCCGGCGGTTGGTCCACGGCACCCAGGTCATGTCCGTCCTGATCCTGGGCAGCCCCTTGAGCAGCTCCCGGTCGGCGGCGACGGAACTGCGCGCACGCAGCGCCGACACGTGCCAGGCCCCGCACACCACGGCGACCTCGTCACCGAACTCACGCTGTGCCGCACGCAGCCGGATCCGCATGTGGGCCTCCCGCACGGCGTCGCGGTCCCGCCCCTCGCCCCCGTACGTCTCCCGCAGCGCCGTCATCGCCTCCTCCACCGCGGCGAACGGTGCGAACACGTCCCCTTCCCCGGCCCTGCCCCGGTGCTCGACGACGTCCTCCCACCAGCGCTCGGGGTCGTCGTGACCGGCGGCCTCGGCGAGGGCCCCGAGGGGATCGACGCGCACCCGCGGTCCGGCGCCGCACTCTGCGCGACCGGGCTCATCTCCGGCCGGTTCCTCGCCCTCGGTGCCGGGGAACGCGGCCGCTTCCTCCGCCGCCTTCCGCAACGCCAGCGTGTGCGTGGCCGGCAGGTCGATGAAACGGACCGGGACCTCGTGCTCCAGGGCCCAGCGGACGGCCACCCACTCGGGGCTGAAGTCGGCGAACGGCCAGAACGCCGAGCGGCCGGGCTCGTCCACGGCGTGCGCGAGGAGCGCGACCGGTGGCCGCATCCCCGGGTCGGCGGCCAGCGGGATCAGCGCGTCCGCCTCGGGCGGCCCCTCGATCAGCACCGCCTTCGGCCGGGCGGCCTCCAGCGCGGCCCGCACCGCCCGCGCGGAGCCGGGCCCGTGGTGCCGCACCCCCAGGAGCAGCGGGCCGGGCCGCCGTGAGGTGTCGCTCACGCGCTCACCTCCCGGCAGGCGCGGTAGAAGTCCTTCCAGCCGTCGCGCTCGCGGACGACCGTCTCCAGGTACTCCTGCCAGATGAGCCGGTCGGCCGCCGGGTCGCGGACGACCGCGCCGAGGATGCCGGCGGCGACGTCGCCCGCCCGCAGCACGCCGTCCCCGAAGTGGGCGGCCAGCGCGAGGCCGTTGGTGACGACGGAGATCGCCTCGGCGGTGGACAGCGTGCCGCTGGGCGACTTCAGCTTGGTGCGGCCGTCGGCGGTGATGCCGTCGCGCAGCTCGCGGAAGACGGTGACGACGCGGCGGATCTCCTCGATGCCGTCCGGCGCGGTCGGCAGCTCGAGGGAACGGCCGATCTGGTCGACGCGGCGCGCGACGATGTCGACCTCGGCCTCCGGGCTGTCCGGCAGCGGCAGCACCACGGTGTTGAAGCGGCGGCGCAGGGCGCTGGAGAGGTCGTTGACACCCCGGTCGCGGTCGTTGGCGGTGGCGATCAGGTTGAAGCCGCGGACCGCCTGCACCTCCTGGCCCAGCTCCGGGATGGGCAGGGTCTTCTCGGACAGGATCGTGATCAGCGTGTCCTGGACATCGGCCGGGATCCGGGTCAGCTCCTCCACTCTCGCCGTCATGCCCTCCGCCATGGCCCGCATCACCGGGCTGGGCACCAGGGCGTCCCGGCTCGGGCCGTGGGCCAGCAGCCGCGCGTAGTTCCAGCCGTAGCGGATCGCCTCCTCGGGGGTGCCCGCCGTGCCCTGCACGAGCAGGGTCGAGTCGCCGCTGACGGCGGCGGCCAGGTGCTCGGACACCCAGGTCTTGGCGGTGCCGGGCACGCCCAGCAGAAGCAGGGCGCGGTCGGTGGCGAGGGTGGTCACGGCCACCTCGACGATGCGGCGGGGGCCGACGTACTTCGGCGTGATCACCGTGCCGTCCGGCAGCGTGCCGCCGAGGAGATAGGTGGCCACCGCCCACGGCGACAGCTTCCAGCGGGCCGGGCGCGGCCGGTCGTCCTGCGCGGCCAGCGCCGCGAGTTCCGCGGCGAAGGCGTGCTCGGCGTGCGGTCGCAGCGCGCTCTCGGCGGTCGTCGGATCGGTCGGTTCCACGGACACAGTCATGGCTGAGGCCCCCTCCAGCTCGGCCGGTTCGGATCTGGTGTCCACCGTGCACCACGCCACTGACAATCGGCCTGACCTGCATGAACACTCTCACCGGGGCGATTGTCAGTGGCGGGATCTACCTTCGATGGCATGACTCAGCAGGGGGTGCGCTGGAGTGCGGACCAGGTGCTGGCGCTGGCGCCTGACACCGCGTCACGCAAGGCGGGAAGCAAACTCGGGGCGTCGGGGCCGTGGTCCGGGGCGGGGAGCAGCGAGGAGGGGACGGTATGGGGACTGTGCAAGGGCAGCGGCAGCAAGCCGTACCAGACGATCGTCGACCTGGCGGACCCGGCGGGGGCCGCGTACAAGTGCAGTTGCCCGAGCCGGAAGTTCCCCTGCAAGCACGCCCTCGGACTGCTCCTGCTGTGGGCGGGCGGGGATGACACGGTGCCCACGGTCGCGCGGCCGCCGGACTGGGCCGAGCAGTGGCTGACGGGCAGACGGCAGCGCGCTGAGGACAAACGCCCGGCCGGCGGCGGGAGTTCCGGGGCCGCCGCTGATCCCGAGGCGGCCCGGCGGCGGGCGGAGAAGCGGGCCGAACGGGTCACGGCGGGCGCGACGGAGCTGGAGCAGCGCCTGTCCGACCTGCTGCGCGGCGGCCTGGCCGCGGCCGAGCACGCGGGGTACGGGCTGTGGGAGGAGACGGCGGCCCGCATGGTCGACGCCCAGGCCCCCGGACTGGCGGCCAGGGTGCGCGAGCTGGGGTCGATACCGGCCTCCGGCCCCGGCTGGCCCGTGCGGCTGCTGGAGGAGT
Source organism: Streptomyces sp. NPDC007162 (assembly GCF_040634175.1). Classification (NCBI taxonomy): domain Bacteria; kingdom Bacillati; phylum Actinomycetota; class Actinomycetes; order Kitasatosporales; family Streptomycetaceae; genus Streptomyces; species Streptomyces sp. NPDC007162. The sequence continues at coordinate 6,470 of NZ_JBEYFC010000074.1, read as the reverse complement.
GCGCGCTGCTGCACCTCCTCGACCAGGGCTGGCTGCGCCGCGAGCGGCTGCCGGAGGAACTCGCGGCCACGGTCCGCTCCCGGGTCGGCCTGCCCGCGACCGCGGACGGCCCGCCGGTGCGTGACCGCTGGCTGGTCCTCGCCCAGTACGACACGGCGGACGCGAAGCTGACGACCCGCCGGATCTGGCTGCACGGCGCGGACTCGGGCCGTACGGCGCTGCTCCTGTCCTACGGCGCGGCGGGCCGCGCTCCCGAACTGGCGCTGCCGGTCGGCCTCGCCCTGGAGGCGGAGCTGGCCGCCTACCCGGGGGCGGCTCAGCACCGGGCGGCACTGGGCGAGCGGTTCGCCGCGCCCGCGCCCCTGCCGATACGGCCGCCGGGCGTGACCACGGCCCAGGCGGCGGCCCGGTACGGGGAGGCGCTGCGCGAGGACCCCTGGCTGGAGTCGGTGCCGGTGACGCTGGACCGGGTCGTCCCCGTCCCGGACGGCGACTCCTGGCAACTGGCGGACGCGGAGCACGACTCGGCGCTGCCGCTCACCCCCGCCGCCCGTTCCCGGCCGGGTCTGTGGCGCCTGGTCGCGCTCTCGGGCGGCGCCCCGCTCACCGTCTTCGGCGAGTGCGGCCACCGCGGCTTCACGCCCCTGACGGCCTGGCCGCAGGGAGCGGGCGAGGCGGTGCCGCTGTGCTGACCCGACCGCCTTGCGGCGACAACCGGACCGACTCGCAGAAGGGAGACCCCGTGACCGCTTGGGAAGATCTCGTCACCACGGCCCTGCTGGGCACGGACCGGCGACCGAACGTCGCCGGCGGGCCTGGTCGTGACGCTCCGGCGGCCCTGCTGGACGAGGCCGCCGTCGCGACCGTACGACGACGGGCCGGGCTGCGGCCGGCGCCGGCGGCGAAGCGCCCCGAGCCGGCCCCCGAGGACCCGCGGGCCGTGCTCCCGGCCGCCGCGGCGCGCAGACTGACGATGCTGCTCTCCGACCGTCCCGGCACCGGAACCGGCGGACGCCGGGGCCCCTCGCCCGACCTGATGGAGCTGCTGCCGCAGTGGCTGGCGGCGGCCGACGCGCGCGGGTTCGCGGCACCCCCGCAGGCGCTGCCCGCGCTGCTGGACGCGGCCCGGGGCCGTACCGACCTGCGGCCCGCCGCGCTGGCCTTCGCCGGACCGCGCGCCCTGTGGCTGGCCCGGCTCAACCAGGACTGGCGGTTCGCCCTGCGCGCGGCGCCGGGCGGTGGCGCGGCTCTGCCCGGCCCCGAGGACGCCGCCGGGGTACGGCGGTTGTGGCAGGAGGGGCTGTTCGCCGAGCGGGTCGCGCTGCTTTCGGCGCTGCGCGCCCGCGCCCCCGAGGCGGCGCGCGAGCTGCTGGCCGGGACCTGGGCGACGGAGCGGGCCGAGGACCGGCTGATGTTCCTCGACTCACTGCGCACGGGGCTGGCCGCCGCGGACGAGCCGTTCCTCGAGCAGGCGCTGTCGGACCGGAGTCGTAACGTGCGGACGACGGCGGCGGAGTTGCTGTCCGCGCTGCCCGGCTCGGCGCTGGCCGGACGGCTGGCGGTACGGGCCGCGGCATGTGTGGCGGTCGATCACACCGGAGACGGCCCGGTGCTCGCGGTGGAGGCGCCGCCGGAGTGCGATCCGGGGATGGAGCGCGACGGGGTGGTGGCCAGACCGCCGACCGGGCGTGGGGAACGGTCCTGGTGGCTGGGCCAGTTGGTGGCGGCGGCCCCGCTCGCCACCTGGGCGGCGCGGCTCGGCGGGCGTACGCCCCGGGAGATCGTGGCGCTGCCGGTGGCGGACGGCTGGCAGGGCGAGTTGCACGCGGCCTGGTGCCGGGCCGCGGTACGGCAGCGGGACGCCGAGTGGGCGCGTGCGCTGCTCGGGGCGCCTGCCGCGCCGGAGGCGGGCGGCCCGGGTGCGGTGTCCCTGGCCGAGCGGGCCAAGCTGCTGGGCACGCTGACGGCGGCGGAGCGGGCCGACTGGGTGGCCGGTTTCATCGCCGCCCATGGTCTGTCGGAGGCGTTCCAGTTGCTCGGCATGTGTGCCCTGCCGTGGTCCGCGCCGCTCGGGCGGGCCGTGGTGGACGCCCTCAACATCGCGCGGGACGCGGGGAGTTATCCCTGGAGTTTCAGCGGGGTGATGGGCCTGGCCGAACGCTGCCTGGACCCCGCGGAAGCCGGCCGCCTTGACGCGCTGCTGGCGATACCGGACGAACGGGCGGACGCGGCGCCAGGGGCCGGCGGGTACTGGGCGGAGGCGTTCCAGCGCCTGGTGACGACACTGAGACTGCGAGCGACGATGCTGGCGGAACTGGACGGCGCTCCAGCGCCCCAAAAGGGTGTGGGGAACTGCGCGACAAGCCACGACGGCGCCGCGCCGAACCCCCACCACCAGTCGCGCGGCACCTGAAAACCGGCCCACCACGCCCGCGGGACTACGCCTCCGTCGGCTGCCTGACGTTCGCCCGGACCCACTCCACGATCGAGGCCGTGGTCGCGCCCGGTGTGAAGATCGCCGCGACCCCCTTCTCCTTGAGGGGGGCGATGTCGTCCTCGGGGATGATCCCGCCGCCGAACACCAGGATGTCCTCGGCGTCGCGCTGCCGCAGGAGGTCGAGGACCGCGGCGAACAGGGTGTTGTGGGCGCCGGAGAGGATGGAGAGGCCGATCGCGTCGGCGTCCTCCTGGATGGCCGTGTCGACGATCTGCTCCGGCGTCTGGTGGAGCCCGGTGTAGATGACCTCCATACCGGCGTCGCGCAGCGCCCGCGCGATGACCTTCGCGCCGCGGTCGTGACCGTCGAGCCCAGGTTTGGCCACCACCACGCGGATCGGACCGGCTGCCACACCCATCACTGCCTCCATGACGCCAAGTGAACGAACGTTATCTCCAGCATCCCGCAACCGGCAGTTTCGCGGAGGTTACCGAGGGGGAAATCACACACAGTGGGACACGTCAGGGAGCCGCAGCGTGGTCCGCGGGAGCGACAGGGGCACGCGATGCGGCCTGCCGTCGTGCCCCCGTGATCTCCGCTCGGCCTCCCGCAAGGGCATACGGGGGACGGAGTCGCCCTCCGCGTGCCGACAGGAGGTCGGCCGATGAAGGTCACCGGGGTGCTCGATCCCTTTCTCCCGCTCTGCCGCCGCCTCCTGCCGGGCAGACTCGCCGGACTGTCGCTGGCCCTGCTGAAGTCGACCGCCTTGGAGGCCGCGATCCTCGCCGGGCACCTGCTGCTCTATCCCACGGGACTCACCCCGGAGCGCCGCCCGCCCGCTCCTGCCGTTCCCGCCGCTCCGCCCGCGCAGCGCGACGGCACCGCCCGGCTGCCGGTCCGCACGGTCCCGCCGGTCGTGCTGCTGCACGGCTTCATCGACAACCGCTCGGTCTTCGTCCTGTTGCGCCGCACCCTCGCCCAGCACGGCGGCCAGCGCGTCGAGTCGCTCAACTACTCGCCGCTGACCTGTGACATCCGCACCGCGGCGGAACTGCTCGGCAGGCACATAGAGGAGATCTGCGAGCGCACGGGCAGCCCACGGGTCGACGTCGTCGGACACAGCCTCGGCGGGCTGATCGCGCGCTACTACGTCCAGCGCCTCGGCGGGGATCTGCGCGTGGGCACCCTGGTGACGCTCGGCACCCCGCACTCCGGCACCCGGGTCGCACCGCTCGCCGACGCGCACCCGATCGTGCGGCAGATGCGCCCCGGTTCCGAGGTGATGGAGGAACTGACCCGCCCTGCGCCCGGCTGCCGCACCCGGTTCGTGAGCTTCTGGAGCGACCTCGACTCGCTGATGGACCCGGTGGAGACGGCCCGTATCGAGCACCCGGACCTTCTCGCGACCAACGTGCGCGTGACCGGGATCGGCCACCTCGCCCTGCCCGTCCATCCGGCGATCGCCGTCGGCATAAGGGAAGCCCTCGACGAGGCGCGCACGGGGGAGCGGCCGGCCGACGGTCTGACGGTGGCGTGACGGTGGCGTGAGGCGATCCGGACAGCGGGAGCATTCGGCCCGCTTCGGGCGGACAACGAGCGCCCCGCGCAACCGAATCAGGGCCGCCGAACCGGACTCGATCTCGAACACTCCTCGAACACAAGGCCAAACCCGCGCCCGCCGTCCCCCGAAACACGGCCGAATGCCCGTTTCCCGCAACCACGAAACCTGTTGAAGATTGTCGCGCCCGTATACCGCCGGGTACAGTCGCCGCACTGCTCTGCCAGCCCCTGTTGTCGAGGCGAAAGAGAAGTTGGTGAACGACCGTCACCCGTCGGGGACCATGACCACCCCGGCTCCGGCTTCCGACGCCGGCCCGGCGCACTACGCGTCGTACGGCACCCAGGAAGCCCAGTACGGGGACTTCACCACGTACGGCGACCACACCGCCACCGCGTTCCACAGCGACCCGCTCTTCGGCAACCTGCCCGGCCAGAGCCAGGGCACCGGCGCGTACGACACCACGCAGTGGCAGCCGGCCGACGACCGGACGCCGAACTACGACGCGTACGCGGCCCAGCATCACGCCGCCTACGACTCCGGTGCCTACGACAGCACCGCCTGGACCGTCCCGGCACAGGGCACACCAGCGGCGGTCACCGACACCGGCGGTCACTGGGACGCGAACGCGTGGCTCCAGCCCGACCAGGCAGGCATGGCCGGGGCCACCCAGCAGTGGGAGTGGGGCACCCAGACCTTCGACACCGGTGCGTACGACGCCACGCAGTGGAACTCCGACGGCACCCCGGCGCAGGCCGCCGACCCGGCGCAGGAACCGCACACCGCGTACGAGGGGTACGAGGACGGTGCGTACGAGGAGCTTCCCTACGACGACCAGGCGTACGACGAGGCCTCCCCCGCCGCGGGTGAGGTGTCGGCCACCGGTGAGCTACCTGCAGTAACGCCACTGCTGGAGGACCAGGAAGAGGCCACCCCGGCGGTCGCCGCGTCCGCGACACGCGCCGGCTCCCGTGCGGGGGCGCGTTCCCGTCGTCGTACGCCCCCCAAGCGGTCCGCGTTGCTGACCATCGCCGTGCCCTCGGCCTGTGTGATGGGGGTCGCCGGGATCGCGGTCGCCTCCGTCGGGGGGCTGACCGACGACGGCAAGGACACCACGGCCTCGGCCTCCGACGCGCAGTCGGTGAAACCGTCCGCCGCCAACAGCAAGCTGGACGCCCAGCTCAGGACCCTCTCGGCGGGCGCCGACGACTTCGCCGACCGGGCCAGCCGGACCCAGGAGCGCATCGACCTGAAGGCCCAGCAGGAGGCCGAGAAGAAGAAGGCGGCGGCGGAGGCGGCCCGCAAGGAGCGGCTGCGCCCCAAGTACGTGCTCCCGGTCACCCAGAGGGGGCTCAGCGCCTACTTCGGCCAGGCAGGCGTCAACTGGATGTCCGTCCACACGGGCATCGACTTCCCCGTCTCGTACGGCACGACGGTGATGGCCGCGACCGACGGCGTCGTCTCCACCAAGTGGAACAGCGCCTACGGGAACATGATGATCGTGACGGCGAAGGACGGCACGGAGACGTGGTACTGCCACCTCTCCTCGTACCGCGTCGCCTCCGGTACGACCGTGAAGGCCGGCGATCCGATCGCGTACTCCGGGAACTCCGGGAACTCGACCGGCCCGCACCTGCACTTCGAGGTCCGGCCGGCGGGCGGCGCCGCCATAGACCCGCTGCCGTGGCTGCGCAGCCACGGACTGGATCCCACCTGATCGCTCGCCGGGCACCCGCCGACGGCGAGGGCCCGGGCGTCTACGGCTTCTCGGTACCTACAGCTTCTCCACCGGCGCGTACCGCAGCAGCAGGCGCTTCGGCTTGTCGTCGCCGAAGTCGATCGTCGCCTCCGCGTTCCCGCCGGTGCCCTTCACCGCGACGACCGTGCCCAGGCCGAACTGGTCGTGGGTGACCCGGTCGCCGACGGCCAGCGAGACCACCGGCTTCTCCGAGGTCCGCCGGGTGGCGAAGCCCGACGCGCCGGACGCCGAGGAGCGCGAGCGGGTCGAGGAGAGCGACGCGGCCACGCCCGACGCCGGTCCTGATGACACCGGCGCCATCGCCCCGGTCCGCTTCCACTCCAGATAGGCGCCCGGGATCTCCTCCAGGAAGCGAGAGGGCGGGTTGTACGACGGCTGGCCCCAGGCGCTGCGCATCGACGACCGGGTGAGGTACAGCCGCTCCCGCGCGCGCGTGATGCCGACGTACGCGAGGCGCCGCTCCTCCTCCAGTTCCTTGGTCTGCCCGAGGGCTCGCATGTGCGGGAAGACGCCGTCCTCCATGCCGGTGAGGAACACCACCGGGAACTCGAGGCCCTTGGCGGTGTGCAGGGTCATCAGGGTGATGACGCCGTCGCCGTTCTCGTCGTCGTCCGGGATCTGGTCGGAGTCGGCGACCAGGGCGACGCGTTCCAGGAAGTCGGCGAGCCCGCCGGTCGCCTCGCCCTCCTCGGACTCCTGCTCGAACTCCAGGGCCA
>NZ_JBEYFC010000073.1:0-26763 GCF_040634175.1 Streptomyces sp. NPDC007162 | reverse complement strand
ACCAGCTGCTGCCAGCTGGGGAACGGCAGGAAGCAGATCACACCGGTCACGAAGGACATGATCAGGCCGAACCACGGCACGCCCCGGGCGTCGGTCCTGCTGAAGAGCTTCGGCGCGTAGCCGTTCTTCGCCAGGCCGTAGGAGACGCGCGAGGTGGCGGTGGTGTAGATCAGGCCGGTGCCGCCGGGGGAGATGATCGCGTCGATGTAGAGGACCCACGCCAGCCAGCCGAGGCCCACCAGGCTGGCGAGTCCGGCCCACGGGCCGCTGATGCCCTTGTAGGCCAGACCGGCCCAGCCGTGAGCGAAGGTGCTGTGCGGCAGCGCGGCGATGAACACGACCTGGAGCAGGACGTAGATGACGGCGCCGATCGCGACCGAGCCGAGCGTGGCGCGCGGCAGGTCCTTCTTCGGGTTGCGGCTCTCCCCGGCCAGCTGGATGGCCTGCTCGAAGCCGAGCAGCGCGAAGATGATGCCGCTGGTGCTGATCGCGGCGAGGACGCCCTTGGCACCGAAGGGGGCGAAGCCCTCGGAGTGGAAGTTGGACGGGTGGAAGTTGCCGATGGCGATGATGAAGATCGCGGCCAGCGGCACGGCGATCTTCCACCAGGTGGCGGCACTGTTGGTGTGCGCGAGCACCCGCACGCCGAGGAAGTTGACTCCCACGAACAGGGCCATCAGCACGATCGCCACCAGCAGACCGGTGTGGGTCAGGGTTCCGTTGGCGTGTTGCAGATGCTGGGCCCACTTCCAGTGACCGGCGTAACCGATCATGGCTTCGACCTCGATCGGGGCCACGGTCGCGGCCTGCAGCCAGGAGAACCAGCCGAAGGACATGCCGGCCAGCCCGCCGAAGGCGTAGTGCGGGTAGCGGGCCGTACCGCCCGCCACCGGGAACATGCCGCCGAGTTCGGCGTGCACCAGGGCCAGCAGTACGATCGCGATGGCGCCGATCACCCACGAGATGATCGCCGCGGGGCCTGCCTCCACGACGGCCTTCTGGGCGCCGTAGAGCCAGCCCGATCCGATGATCGAGCCCACCGAGGCCCACATCAGGCCGATCAGGCCGACGTCCCGCCTCAGCCCGCCCGAAGGCCTGGTGTCCTCCGTCGCGGGTTTCTCGACACTCACCATGTCAAGTGGCCTCTCAGTTTCTGAACGCAGATTTAACGAGCAAGAGGGCACAACTTAAGGGCGAGTTCCGGAACGACAGAAGAGCCTTGCCGAAAATTTGACCCTCGATCTTACCTGTCTTGGCCAAAGCTTTTGCGCAGGTGAGCGAGGGTCACAGAATGTCCGTATTCAGATCCGGATTGTGAGAAGAAGGTAAGACAGAAAGCTCAGATCAAGCTCAAATCCCGGTCAGCCGCGGAATTTCGATGGCCGGGCAGCGGTCCATGACCATGTCCAGCCCGGCGGCCCGCACCCGCCCGTACGCGGCCTCGTCCACCACCCCCAGCTGGAACCAGACCGCCTTCGCCCCCTTCGCCACGGCCTCGTCCGCGACCGCCCCGGCCTGCTCGCTGTTGACGAAGACATCCACCACGTCGACGTCGAAGGGGATGTCCGCGAGCGACGCGTAGCCCTGCTCGCCGTGCACCGTCTCCGCCTTCGGATGGACCGGCACGATCCGCTTGCCGAACCGCTGCAGCACCTGCGCCACCCCGTACGCCGCCCGCCCCTGGTTGGACGACAGGCCGACCACCGCCCAGGTGTCACCCGTACCGGTCAGGATCCTGCGGACCGTCTCTGCGTCGCCGTACACCGGCTGCCTCCTTCGCTCGGGGAACATCTGCCGTGGCCAACCCCCTGCGCCGGACCCTGATTCCCCGGCGCGGGGCGGTGCCGGTGACACGGGGCGGGTGCGCATGTCCCGTATGTCCCGCCACGGTGACCGGAATCGTCGCAAGGTGCCTGCGTACGGCTCCCCGCACGCCTACGCTCAGCCCGTGCTGCGCATTCTCGACGCCAAGACCGGTGAGACCGTCCCCGCCGCCCCCGCCCGACGTGCCCTGACCCGGGTCGAGGCACACGCCTCCGGGCGCGACCTGACCGGGCTGCGGGTCCTGCTCACCACCGACCTCCTCCTGCGCGCCCTGGAGCTCGGCGGCACCCCGGTGCTGCCGCTGCTCACCGCCGACCGCCACCAGGCCGAACTGCACGCCGCCGCCACCGCCCTCGGCATCCGTCCCTTCGAGGACGGCCGTGACCTCGCCTCCGGACTCGGCGAGGCGCAGGTCGTCCATGTGACGGCGCGTGACGCGCCCGTGCCCGGCACCGGGGTGACCGTCGTCGTCGCCCCCGCGAGCGGACCGGACGCCGACGTCCTGCACGGCCTCGCCGACCCCGCCGCCCTCCGGCTCGCTCTCCTCGACGCGCCGCGCTCCACGGCCGTCCACCTCGCCGCCGGAGCCCTCGACGAGGCCGGGCGGCGGCTCGGGCGGTGGCGGCAGGCGGTGGCCGGCTGGGCGCGCAGCCCCTCGCGGCCGGTGCCCGAGAAGGTGCGGGAGCGGCTGCGGGACGCCTGGGAGGACGACCTCGACGTGCCCGGCGTCCTCGGCGTGCTGCGCTGGACGGAGAGCCGGCCCGAGATCCCGGACGGCGCCCGCTTCGAGACCTGTGCCTACGCCGACCGGCTGCTCGCCCTCGACCTCACCCGCGACCTCGGGAGGCCGGCATGACCACCCGGGCGGGCGCGGGCCCGCTGCGCCGCCTGGTCGTCCTGCGGCACGCCAAGTCGTCCTGGCCCGAGGGCGTCCCCGACGAGCTGCGCCCGCTCGCGGCGCGCGGCCGCCGTGACGCCCCGGCGGCCGGCCGGGCCCTCGCCGAGTCCGACTGCCTGCCCGACCTCGCGATCTGCTCGACCGCGGTGCGTACCCGGCAGACCTGGGACCTGGCCGCCGGTCAGTGGGGCACACCGCCGCCGGTCCGCTACGACAGCCGGGTCTACGCGGCCGACGTGCCCGAGCTGCTGGAGGTCGTGCGCGAGGTGTCGGCCGAGGTGGAGACGCTGCTGCTGGTCGGGCACAACCCGGGGCTGGAGGAGCTGGTCCTGGAACTGGCGGGGGGCGGCCTGGACGACACCCTGGACCAGGTCCGCGCGAAGTTCCCGACGTCGGCGATCGCGGTCCTCGCCTGGCACGGGACGAAGTGGGCGGAGCTGGGTCCGGGAGCCGCGCTGCTGACGGAGGTGACGGTGGCCCGGGGCAGAAAGCCCTGACCCGGTGCACAAGGCTGTGACCCCGGCCCACCGGCCGGGGAGGTCCGATGGGCCCGGGCGGCCGCATAGGCTGGGCGGATGCAGGACGAGTACCGCACAGTCGCCCGCGCGGGCGTGCACGAGACCGAGGTCAACCGTTCCCGTTTCCTGTGCGCCCTCGCCCCGGCGGCCGACGAGCGGGAGGCCCAGGACTTCGTCGCGGCGATCCGCAAGGAGCACGCCGACGCCACCCACAACTGCTGGGCGTACGTCATCGGTGCCGACGCCTCCGTCCAGAAGGCCAGTGACGACGGCGAACCGGGCGGCACCGCCGGGGTCCCCATGCTCCAGATGCTGCTGCGCCGCGAGATGCGCTATGTCGTCGCCGTCGTCACCCGCTACTACGGCGGCGTCAAGCTCGGGGCGGGCGGCCTCATCCGTGCCTACGGCGGAGCGGTGGGCGAGGCCCTGGACACGCTCGGCACGATCACCCGCCGCCGCTTCCGGCTGGCCACGGTGACCGTCGACCACCAGCGCGCCGGCAAGGTCCAGAACGACCTGCGGGCCACCGGCCGCGAGGTCCGCGACGTGCGCTACGGCGAGGCGGTCACCATCGAGGTCGGCCTCCCCGACGCCGACGTGGACGCCTTCCGCGCCTGGCTCGCCGACGCCACGGCGGGCACGGCGAGCCTGGAGCTCGGCGGGGAGGCCTACGGCGACGCCTGACGGCGCCCGGTCACCGTGTCCGGCCGGTGACGCGCTGGCGGACCAGGGCGAAGACGACGACGCCCACCGCCACCAGGGTGGACAGGACCACCTGGTCGCGGCCACCGCCCGCGCTCGTGTCGGTGAGCATGTAGCCCAGCACGAAGACGATCAGGGCGATGGTGGCCCACGTCAGGTACGGGTACAGCCACATCCGCACGACGAGCTTCTCCGGCTCCTCGGCCTGGATGATCTTCCGCAGGCGCAGCTGGGAGAAGCAGATGACCAGCCAGACGAACAGGGCTATCGCGCCGGAGGAGTTCAGCAGGAACTGGAAGACGGTGTCCGGCCAGAGGTAGTTGAAGGCGACGGCGACGAAGCCGAAGACCACCGAGGCCAGGATGGCGCTGCGCGGGACCCCGCGGTCCGTGGTGCGCGCGAAGGCCGCCGGGGCGTCGTTGCGGCCGCCGAGCGAGAACGCCATCCGGGAGGCCGTGTACAGACCGGAGTTGAGGCAGGACAGCACCGAGGTCAGCACGATCGCGTTCATGATCTGCGCGGCGTGCGGGATGCCGATCGAGCTGAGCGCGGCGACGTACGAGCCGTCCTTGAGGATCGCCGGGTCGTCCCAGCGCAGCAGCGACACCACGATCAGGATCGAACCGAGGTAGAAGACGGCGATACGCCAGATGACGCTGTTGGTGGCCTTGGCGACCGCCCCGCGCGGGTCGGCCGACTCCCCGGCCGCGAGGGTGACGATCTCACTGCCCATGAACGAGAAGACCACCATCAGGACGCCGGTGAGGATCGCCCCGGGACCGTGCGGCAGGAAGCCGCCGTGCGCGGTCAGGTTCGAGAACCCCGAGGCCGGGTGGTCGGAGCCGGGCAGCAGTCCGAACAGGGCCAGACCGCCGATGACGATGAACGCGGCGATGGCCACGACCTTGATGCCGGCGAACCAGAACTCGAACTCGCCGTACGAGCTGACCGAGGCGAGGTTGCTGGCCGTCAGCACGAGCATCACGATCAGCGCCCAGCCCCACTGCGGGACCGCCGGGATCCACCCGGCCAGGATCTTCGCCCCGGCGGTCGCCTCGACGGCGAGCACGACGACCCAGAAGAACCAGTACAGCCAGCCGATGGTGAAACCGGCCCAGCGCCCGAGGGCCCGGTCGGCGTAGGCGGAGAACGAGCCGGAGGTGGGGTTGGCGGCGGCCATCTCGCCCAGCATGCGCATCACCAGGACGACGAGGACGCCGACCAGCGCGTACGAGACGAGGATGCCGGGGCCGGCGGCGGCGATGCCGGATCCCGAGCCGACGAACAGGCCGGCGCCGATCACCCCGCCGATGGCGATCATCGACAGGTGGCGGTTCTTGAGCCCGGCCTTCAGACCGGGCTCGGTGGGCGGGCTTGCGGGGAGGGTTGTGGTCATCTCGACATCCATGGGGGAGTGCGGACCAGAGCGGTCACGAAAATTAGTTCACGACGATCCAAAAAAACAGTCTTGTTTAAATGTTCACCTTGCTCTATTTTTCGCTTCAGCGTTGGGCTGCGTCCGCAAGGTCGCTGTTAGGGTGGCGTCGTGGTGAATACAGGGGGCAAGTTCGGCCCCTACAGCGGGCCGGGTCCCGTACGGCCCGGAGCGGAGCTCGTCCGTTCCCGGATCGCCCTGCGGGTACGCCTGAAGTCCGAGGCGCCGGGGGACCGGCTGCCGGACGCCGGGGTCCTCGCCGAGGAGCTCGGCATCAGTGAGATCACCGTGCGCCGCGCCCTGGAGGGGATGTGCCAGGACGGCCTCCTGGACCGTCGCAGGGGCAGGTCCGGCGGCACCTTCGTGGCGCGGGAGTGGGACACCGTCGCCGCCGTACTGCACGATCCCACGGAGGGTGCCGCACTGGACGCCTTCCACCTGCTGCTGGAGTGCGGTCTGGTCTCCCACGCGGCCGGCGAGATCCCGGACGGCGGTCTGGACGCGCTGCGCTCGCTCGTCGAGGAGATGGACCGCGCCGACACACCGGACCGGCTGCCCGAACTGGAGACCCGCTTCCACCTCGAACTGGCGCAGACGCTCGGCGGACCCGGGATCGTCGAGTTCGCCGCCGACCTGCTCGGTCGGCAGTGCCTCCTGCTCCCCGCCCCGGACCCCGAAGTGGTGCGGGCACGCAACCGCCATCACGCCGACCTCCTGAAGGAACTCGCCCGCGGCGACATGGCCCTCGCGGTGGCCGCGGTCAAAGCACATCCGCACGCCGGCCCGCGCTCCGGGCCCGCCTGACCCCCGCCGCCCCCGCTCAGTCCCGTAACCGCACGAAGACCGTCCCCGAAGGAGCTGGCGTCATGCCCGATCCTGCATCCGCCGCCGGTTCCCCGCCGGCCTCGGGCCCACCGGGCCGCGCCACCCCCCAGCGACTGCGCGGCGGCGTCCTCGGCATGGCCGACATCGCGGCCGCCACCATGGCCAACGTGGGCCCGGCCATGAGCTTCTTCTTCGGCTTCGCCTTCCTGGCCACGACCGCGGGCGTCGCCTCGCCGCTGACCATCGTGGCCGCCGGGGTGGCCGTGGCCCTGCTCGGCAACACCCTCGCCGAGTTCTCCCGGGCCCACCCCTCGGCAGGCAGTTTCATCACCTTCGTGGGCCGGACCTTCGGGCCGGTCAGCGCCGTGACCACCGCGCTGCTCGCGGGCCTCGGCTACATCGTCGCGATGGCGTCCGTCATCGCGATCTCCGGCGGCTTCGTGCAGATCACCCTGCACCACTACACGGGCCTCGACATCCCCTGGATCATCTGGACGCTGCTGCTGACCGGAGCGGCCGTCCTGCTCATGCTGCGCGGGATCGTGGTCTCCACCAAGTGGGCCGGCTACTTCTTCGCCGTGGAGATGCTCGTCCTCGCCGTCGTCTCCGCCGCCGCGATCGCCGGGCACCACGGCGCCCTGTCCGCCGCCCCGTTCCTGCCCGGCCACATCACCCACGGACTCAGGGGCCTGGCCGCGGGCTTCCCGATCGCGGTGTTCCTCTTCGTCGGCTGGGAGAACTCCGCGGCCCTCGCCGAGGAGACGGAGAACCCGCGCCGCAACGTCGGCCGCGCGGTGTTCTCCTCCGTCGCCATCATGACCGTCAGCTACATCCTGTTCGCGTACGCCACCGTGACCGGCTTCGGCTACGACGTGCAGCGGCTCGGCGACTCGCCCATCCCCTTCATCGACGTCGCCCAGGACACCCTCGGCGTGCTGGCCGCCCTCGCCTACGTCGGCGGCCTCACCTCCACCCTCGGGGTCCTGATCGCCGGCATCAACTCCCAGGCCCGGCTGATCTTCAACGCGGGCCGGGAGGGGCTGCTGCCGTCCTTCTTCGGCTACGTCCACCCGACCCGCCGTACGCCGAACAACGCGATCGTCACCTTCACCGTCACCGCACTGCTGATCATCGGCGGCTGGGGCCTCGGCCACGTCCTGGGCGGCGGCCCGATGGACCCCGTGGTCTTCTTCACCGAGGCCTCCAGCCTGGGCGCCATCCTGATCCTGCTGGTCTACCTGGCCTCGAACATCGCCCTGCCGCTGTACTACCGCCGTTACCGCCCGCAGGAGTTCCGCCTCCTGAGGCACCTCGTGCTGCCCGCGGCCGGCACCCTGGCCATCCTCGTCCCCCTCTACTACCTGGCGAAGCCCGGGCAGCCGGCCCCGTACAGCTGGTTCCCGTACGTGGCCCTGGCCACCCTGCTCGCCGCGGTCGGCTACGCCACGCTCCTGGTCCGCCGCGAACCGCACCTCGCCGAACGCGTCGGCTCGGTCGTCGCCGACGCGGAGTGAGGGCATCAAGCGCCCGGTCAGGCCCCTCCGCCCGGTCAGGCCGAGAGCAGGGAGTCGTCCTCCGTGCGGGCGCCGGGGAGCCGGTGGCGGGCGGCGATGAGGGCGGCGTCGATGTCCTTGGTACCGGTCGCCACGCAGAGCGTGTAGGCGATGTCGGCCATCCGGCAGCGCACCTCCTCGGACCCGTCGTCCGCGTTCAGAGCCCGCAGCGTCTCGTACTGCTCGACCAGGTTCATCAGCACGGCGGGGTGGGCCATGAGCATCGCAAGCCTCCTGCGTCATCACGCTTCACATGGGTCGTACATCGCCCCGTGTGCCCCGGCGTCCGCCGCTCATTCCCCTGGTCCAAGCCGGTGTCCCCGGCGGGGCGAAGAGCGGCCCGGTCGCGGTGGACGCCATCAACTGCCCGCTGCCGGGCCTCTGTCGGTGAACGGTCCCGGTCCCCGGCCCCCACCACCGGGGTGGTCCAGTCCCGGCAGTACGTCGTCGAAGAGCGCGAGCCGGGCGGTGACGCGTTTGCCCACGGGCTCCCGGTGCGCCTCGAAGCCCTGCACCACCGCCAGCACGATCTCCAGACCGTGCTGGCCCACCCGCCCGGCGTCGGCCGCCCTGGCCAGCGGAAGCGTCGGATCGCTGTCCCACACCTCGATCTCCACCGCGCCCCCGGCGATGCCCAGCCGCAGCAGCACCGGCCCCGGCGCGTACTTGAGCGCGTTGGTGACCAGCTCGCTGACCACCAGTTGCGCCAGGTCCATGGTCCGGGCCGTCACCGGCAGTCCGTGCGCGGACTGGGCCCGCGTCAGGAACTCCGACGTCCGGTGGCGCGCGCCGGCGATACAGCCATCCGCCCCGTCCAGTGCGAAGGTGACGTCGTCAGGTGCGGCTTCCGGCATCCGGGAACACTCCTCGGGCGGGACAGGCTCCCTGCCGACGATCTGCAATACCCCGTTCATGGGCGCGCGTTTACCCGGTGATGGCATCACTACTCCCGAACGGCGAGAAAACAGGCCGGTCTCGTGCATCACGTTCCGCTTCCCGGGGCAGCGTTGGCTACGGAGAATCCCAGCCCGGACCGAGAATGCGCAGGTCGCAGGTGACAGACAAAGAGGAAGCAAAGAGCCGGGGACGGCTGGCCGTGACCCGTGCCGACGCCGACGGCATCACCGTTCTCACCCTGCGGGGAGAGGTCGACTACGAGAGCGTGGACGCCCTGGCCCGGGCGACACCGCCGGCCGACCCCACGGCCGCGGCGCGGGTGGTCGTCGATCTGAGCGGGGTCACGTTCATGGACTCCAGCGGCATCAACGCCCTGGTCGCGGCCTATCAGACGACCCGGGCCGCCCAGGGGTGGCTGCGCATCGCGGGGGCCCGGGGGCCCGCGATGCGCATCGTGCAGATGGTGGGGCTCGACGCCCTCGTCACCTGCCACCCGACCGTCGAGGACGCCATCACGGCGTGACGGCCGTCCGGCCCGAAAACTGCATCGAGTACCCCGGTCCGACGTCTCCATGCCACCCTCGCCACCCCTGATTTTCGGCCGATTGTGAAGGCCGCTCTCGAAGGCCCGGGGGCTTTGGCCGTGGACAGTTCCTTGCGTTAATCTGCGACCGATTTCCCATCGTCCGGAGCCGTCGAACACGGAATTCCCGCTGGTGGGGGTGGGGCTTGCGGCCCTGGTGTGGTTCCGAGTCCTCGGGGTGGGGACTCCTGGGGAGTGGAACGAGGGTGTGCATGAGCGGCACGAAGGTGGACGCCCAGGTGCAGGCGCCCGGCGAGCAGGAGCTTCGGCAACTGCTGGCCGGGCTGACGGCCGTGCGCGACGGGGACTTCGGCACCCGGCTGCCTGCCGACGGCCAGGGGCTGCTCGGTGACATCGCCACGGTCTTCAACGGCATGGTCGACCAGTTGTCCCTCTTCACGTCGGAAGTGACCCGGGTGGCCCGCGAGGTGGGCACCGAGGGCACCCTGGGCGGTCAGGCGGAGGTGCCCGGTGTCTCGGGCACCTGGGCCGACCTCACCGACTCGGTCAACGCCATGGCGGGCAACCTGACCACTCAGGTCCGCGACATCGCCCAGGTGGCGACCGCGGTGGCCAGGGGTGACCTGTCCCAGAAGATCGACGTGCCGGCCCGTGGGGAGATCCTGCAGCTGAAGGAGACCGTCAACACGATGGTCGACCAGCTGTCCGCGTTCGCCGACGAGGTCACCCGGGTGGCCCGCGAGGTCGGCAGCGAGGGACGCCTCGGCGGTCAGGCGCAGGTGCCCGGCGTCGGCGGCGTGTGGCGGGACCTGACCGATTCGGTCAATTTCATGGCCGGAAACCTCACCTCCCAGGTCCGCAACATCGCCCAGGTGACGACCGCCGTGGCGCAGGGCGATCTGTCGCAGAAGATCACGGTGGACGCCCGGGGCGAGATCCTGGAGCTGAAGAACACCATCAACACGATGGTCGACCAGCTCTCCGCGTTCGCCGACGAGGTCACCCGGGTGGCCCGCGAGGTCGGCACCGAAGGCAGGCTCGGCGGCCAGGCCGACGTCAAGGGCGTCAAGGGCACCTGGCGCGACCTGACGGACTCCGTGAACTTCATGGGGGGCAACCTCACCGGGCAGGTCCGCTCGATCGCCCAGGTCGCCACCGCGGTGGCCCAGGGCGACCTCTCCCAGAAGATCACCGTGGACGCCCGCGGCGAGATCCTCGAACTCAAGGACACCATCAACACGATGGTCGACCAGCTCTCCGCGTTCGCCGACGAGGTCACCCGCGTCGCCCGCGAGGTCGGCACCGAGGGGAACCTCGGCGGCCAGGCGATCGTGCGGGGCGTGTCGGGGACCTGGAAGGACCTCACGGACAACGTCAACGTGATGGCGTCCAACCTGACCGGGCAGGTCCGCTCGATCGCGCAGGTCGCCACGGCCGTGGCGCGCGGCGACCTCTCGCAGAAGATCACCGTGGAGGCCAAGGGCGAGGTCGCCGCGCTGGCGGACGTCATCAACACGATGGTCGACACGCTCTCGGCGTTCGCCGACGAGGTCACCCGCGTCGCGCGCGAGGTGGGCACCGAGGGGCGCCTGGGCGGTCAGGCGCACGTGCCGAACGTGGCCGGCACCTGGAAGGACCTGACGGACAACGTCAACTCCATGGCCAACAACCTCACCGGCCAGGTCCGCAACATCGCCCTGGTGACGACCGCCGTGGCCAACGGCGACCTGTCGAAGAAGATCGACGTCGACGCCCGCGGCGAGATCCTCGAGCTGAAGACCACCATCAACACGATGGTCGACCAGCTGTCGTCGTTCGCCGCCGAGGTCACCCGCGTCGCCCGCGAGGTCGGCAGCGAGGGCCGGCTCGGCGGACAGGCCGAGGTGGAGGGCGTCGAGGGCACCTGGAAGCGGCTGACGGAGAACGTCAACGAACTGGCGGGGAACCTCACCCGGCAGGTCCGCGCGATCGCCGAGGTCGCCAGTGCCGTCGCCGAGGGCGACCTGACCCGCTCGATCACGGTGGAGGCCTCCGGCGAGGTCGCCGAACTCAAGGACAACATCAACTCCATGGTGGGGTCCCTGCGCGAGACCACCCGGGCCAACCAGGAACAGGACTGGCTCAAGACCAACCTCGCCCGCATCTCCGGCCTGATGCAGGGCCACCGCGACCTGCCGGTCGTGGCCGAGCTGATCATGGACGAGCTCACGCCCCTGGCGGCGGCCCACTACGGCGCGTTCTACCTCGCGGAGGACACCGCGCGCGGTCACGAACTGCGGCTGGTGGGGTCGTACGGCTACCCGGACGACGCGGAGCGGCCCACCCGCATCCCCGTCGGACGGTCCCTCGTCGGGCAGGTCGCGCGCAACCGGCGGCCCATCACCGTGGAGGAGCTGCCCGAGGGCTACGTGACCATCTCCTCCGGTCTCGGACAGGCGGTGCCCAGGGCCCTGATGGTGCTGCCCATCGTGGTCGAGGAGCAGGTCCTCGGCGTCATCGAACTGGCCTCGCTGACCGGCTTCACCCAGATCCACCAGGACTTCCTGACCCAGCTGATGCCGACCATCGGCGTCAACCTGAACACCATCGTGGCCAACGCCCGCACCGACGAACTCCTGGAGGAGTCCCAGCGGCTGACCTCCGAACTCCAGGCCAGGTCAGAGGAGTTGCAGGTCCAGCAGGACGAACTGCAGCGCTCCAACGCCGAACTCGAGGAGAAGGCCTCCCTGCTGGCCTCGCAGAACCGCGACATCGAGGCGAAGAACCTCCAGATCGAGCAGGCCAGGCAGGAACTGGAGACCCGTGCACAGCAGTTGGCGCTGGCCTCCAAGTACAAGTCGGAGTTCCTGGCCAACATGAGCCACGAACTGCGCACCCCGCTCAACAGCCTTCTGATCCTGGCCCAGTTGCTGGCGCAGAACCCCTCGCGCAACCTCACCCCGAAGCAGGTCGAGTACGCGGGCATCATCCACTCGGCGGGCTCCGACCTGCTCCAGCTGATCAACGACATCCTCGACCTGTCCAAGGTGGAGGCGGGCAAGATGGACGTCGCCCCCGAACGGGTGCCGCTGCGCCAGCTCCTGGAGTACGTCGAGGCCACCTTCCGGCCGATGACCACCCAGAAGAGTCTGGAGTTCACGGTGGCCACCGCCGCGGGGACGCCGGCCGACCTGCTCACCGACGACTCCCGGCTGCGCCAGATCCTGCGCAACCTGCTGTCGAACGCGGTCAAGTTCACCGAGGAGGGCGGCGTCCAGCTGCTCATCGAACCGGCCGCCGACCGGGAGGTGCCGCCGGAGGTCCTGCGCGGCGGTCCCGTGGTGGCCTTCCGGGTCGTCGACACCGGCATCGGCATCCCGCACCAGCAACTGGAGACGATCTTCGGCGCGTTCCAGCAGGCCGACGGGACCACCAGCCGCAAGTACGGCGGCACCGGCCTCGGGCTGTCCATCACCCGGGAGATCGCCCACCTGCTCGGCGGCGCCGTCACGGTCGACAGCACCCCGGGACAGGGCAGCACCTTCACCCTGTACCTGCCGGTCGCCCGCGCGGACTTCGAGGAACTGCTGGAGCACGGCGGCCGGCCGGGGGAGCAGCACACCCACGCCGGAGAGGCCGCCGCCGGGGACGCCGCCGCGCCCCTCGAACTCCCGGAGGCCGCACCGGCCGCCGGACAGCACCGCAGGCGGCGGCTGCTGGTGATCGAGGAGCGCCCGCGCGGGCTGCTCACCCTGGTCGCCGAACGGGCCGTCGGCGACCTCGCGCACGATCCCGGTGACCCGCACGGGGCGATCGACCTCATCACCGCCGTCGGCGCCCAGGAGGCGGCGAGCACGCTGGCGGCCGAGCCCTGCCACTGCGTGGTCCTGGAACTGGGCATGCCCGGCAAGGAGGGCGCGGACTTCCTGGAGGCCATGCGCGGCGACTCCGCGCTGGCCAGCGTGCCCGTCCTGGTGCACACCGGGCACCGGATGGAGCTGGCGCAGGAGCAGGCGCTGCGTGCCCTGGCCGGGGGACGGCCGCTGGACTTCCTGTCCAGTCTCGACGATCTGCGCGAGCGCATCACCCTGCACCTGTCCGCCGAACAGCCCGGGGACGTGCTGTCCCTGGTCCGTACGGAGGAGCCGCACCGGCCGGCCGCGCAGATCGTCGACGACGCCTTCCTCGGCCGGACGGTCCTGGTGGTCGACGACGACGCGCGCAACCTCTTCGCCCTCAGCGGAGTGCTGGAACTGCACGGGTTCCAGGTCCTGCACGCCGACAACGGCCGCAAGGGCATCGAGATGCTGCTCGCCCACCCCGACGTCTGCCTGGTCCTGATGGACGTGATGATGCCGGAGATGGACGGGTACGCCGCGACCGCGGAGATCCGGGCCATGCCCCAGTACGCGGAGCTGCCCATCATCGCCGTCACCGCGAAGGCGATGCCGGGCGACCAGGAGAAGAGCCTCGCGTCCGGTGCCAACGACTACGTCACCAAACCCGTCGACACGGGCGACCTCATCGCCCGCGTCCGACGCTGGCTGCCCGAGTGAGCGGAGCCCCGAGCCACCGCGTCCACCAGCAGCCCGCGTGACGTACGCACCAGCGGAGGAACAGACACACCGTGAGCGATCCCCGTCAACCGCCCGCACCCCGGACCCCCCGCGCCCCGGCGGGCGACCACCCCACGACGGGAGCCCCCGCCCCCGTGGACGGCTCCGCCGCGGCCGAGGGCCCGGGCCCGGCGGACGGCCAGATTCCGGCGGGGGGTGCGGCGTCTGTCGCCGTCGTGGGGCAGGGCGAGGGGCCTGGCGAGGACGGGGACGGGACGGGGGAGCGGTCGCCCGTCGGGCGGCTCGCGGCGACTGTGGAGCGGTTGCGGCGTGAGGTGCGGGCCGCGCATGCCGAGGCCGACGGGCGTGCCCTGATCGAGATGGCCAAGGGCATCCTCGTGGAACGGCTGGGCTGCGGCCCGGCGCAGGCGGCCCGGCAGTTGGCCGAGCTCGCCGGACAGGCGGGGGTGACCCCCCTGGAGTTCGCGGTCGACGTCATCAACCAGGCCGCCCGGGACCGGCTCTCGGAGGTCGCCGCCGACTTCCTCACGGTCACCGCGGCCCGTACCGACACCTCCGGCTCGGCGAGCGTACGGCTGCGGGCCGCCGAGAGCGGCGCACTGGCCGCCCACGACACCCAGGCCGTGGCCGACGCCCTGCTGGAACACGCCCTGGTCCCGCTGGGCGCGGAGGCCGTGGCGATCTGGGCCCTGGGCACCGACGGCTCGCTCACCCTGGCCGGCAACGCCGGCTTCTCCTCCGCCGAGGCGGGACGCTGGCGGCACGTGCCCCCGGGCGTCGCGACCGTGGCCCGCCGCGGCCTCACCGAACGCGGCAGCCACTGGATCCGCAGCCTCGCCGAGACCGGCCTGCCCTCCATCGGCCAGCACCACCATCCCGAGGGCGGCCGGGTCGCCGTACCGGCCGGGACCGGTGGCCGCATCCACGGCGTGCTGGAGATCGCCTGGTCCGCCCCCCTCGACCCCCCCTCCCCGCCGATCGTCCGGCAGGTCGAGGCGCTGGCCGAGCTGTGCGCGCACACCCTGGAGACCTACGCTCCCCGCCACCTCGACGGCGACTCCGCCGCACGCGCGGTGCCCGCCGTCACCGAGCTGATCGACCTCGCCGAAGGACTCCACGACCCGGCCCTGGTCCTGGTGCCGCACCTGGACGCCGACGGAAACCTCGTCGACTTCCGCATCCACCACGTCAACAGCCGTTTCCTGGATCCCGCCGGCCGGCCCCGGAGCGTCATCAACGACGCCCTGCTCCTCGAGGCGTACCCGATGGCCGCCGGCCACAGTGAGCTCTTCGACCGGATAGAGCGCGTCTTCGCCACCGGCGAGCCCTACCGCGCCCACCGCATGCGCCTCACCGCCCTGGTCGACGACGTCCCGCTGGCCGCGGTGGCCGACTTCCACATCAGCCGGCACGGCGGCAGCGTGCTGCTCATCTGGCGCATCGAGGACGAGACCGCCCGCCTGGCCAGTCTGCTCAAGCACGCCCAGCGGCTGGGCCGCATCGGCGGCTTCGAGGAGAACGTGCTCACCGGCGAGATCACCTGGAACGGCCAGCTCTACGACCTCTACGGCCGGCCCGCCTCCGCCGCGCCCGTGCCGCTGGAGGACCTGGCCGCCCACGCCCACCCCGACGACGCCGTCACCATCGGCCGTTTCCTGCGCACCCTGCTGCACCACCACCGGCCGGCGTCCACCGCGTTCCGTCTGCAGCGCCCCGACGGGGTCACCCGCCACATCCGGGTGGCGGCCGAACCGATCCTCGACTCCGGCGGCCAGCTGTACGGCGTACGCGGCGCCTACCAGGACATCTCCGCACACCACTGGACCGAGGTCGCCCTCGCCGCCACCCGCGACCAGCTGGCCCACACCGAGCAGCAGGCCAGCGAACGCAACCGGCTCACCCTCCAGCTCCAGCACGCCATCATGCCGCCCGCACAGGCCCCGCTGGAGGTCCCCGGCCTGGACCTGGCGGTGCGCTACCGGCCCGCGGAGACCCAGAACCTGGTCGGCGGCGACTGGTACGACGCGGTCGTGCTGCCGTCCGGGCTGGTCCTGCTGTGCGTGGGCGACGTGGCAGGACACGGCATCGAGGCGGCCACCAGCATGGTCGTCCTGCGCAACGCGCTGCGCGGGCTCGCCGTGACCGGCGCGGGCCCGGCACAGCTGCTGTCCTGGCTGAACATGGTGACCCACCACCTGACCGGCTCCGTCACCGCCACCGCCGTGTGCGGTCTGTACGACCCCGACCGCCACACCCTGCGCTGGGCCCGCGCGGGCCACCTGCCGCCGGTCCTGGTACGCGGCCCCGAGGCGGAACCGCTGCCGCTGGTCCAGGGCCTGCTGCTGGGCGCCGTGCCCGAGGCCGCCTACCAGGAGCACGAGGTACAGCTCGCCGTCGACGACACCCTGCTGATGTACACGGACGGCTTGATCGAACGCCGGGACCGGTCCGTGGAGGAGTCCCTGGCGCAGCTGCTCACCGTCGTGCGCACGGTCCCCCGGACCCTGGAGCAGCGGCTGGACCGCCTGCTGACCCACAGCAGGTCCGACACCGACGACGACACCTGCATCGTCGGCATCCGCGTGGCGCCGTGACCCGAGCCCGCGCCGTGCGTCAACCCCGTGCTGAGGGGGTACCCGCACAGCCGGAGGTGGGCGATGTTCGAAGCAGGCGACATCCGTGAATGGCGCGGCCATGACGTGGTCGACGCGGGCGGTCACAAA
The DNA here is from genome assembly GCF_040634175.1 of Streptomyces sp. NPDC007162. NCBI lineage: Bacteria > Bacillati > Actinomycetota > Actinomycetes > Kitasatosporales > Streptomycetaceae > Streptomyces > Streptomyces sp. NPDC007162. The sequence continues at coordinate 10,288 of NZ_JBEYFC010000073.1, read as the reverse complement.
ATCGGTGTCCTGGAGTCGGTCTATGTCGACACCGCGACCGACAAACCCCTCTACGCCACCGTCACGGTCGGGCTGCCGACCCGCCGTCGGCTGGTGTTCGTCCCCCTCGTGAAGGCGACCGTCGGTCCGGGCTACCTGAAGGTGGCCTACGACAGGGGCGTGGTCAAGAAGGCCCCTGCGATCGACACGGACGGCGAGCTCCTGGCCGCCCAGGAACCCGCGGTCTTCTCGCACTACGACCTCGACTACACCCCCGGCGCCGGCGGTGAACGCCGGCTCGCCCGGCGCTGACCGGGCCCAAGCGGCAGGAGAGCCCATGACCCTGTTTCTGCTCCTGATCCTCGTGGCCCTGGTCCTGGGCATCGTCGGGTTCGCCGCCCACGGACTGTTCTACCTGTTCGTCATCGGCGCCGTCGTTCTGCTCGCCGACCTCGTCTACGCCGCGCTCCGGCTGCGGCACGGCGGCCGGCACCACCGCATCGTCCGCTGACCCTGCCGGAGGCGTATTTCTGGCGGCACGGCGGAGTATCGCGCAGCGTGGGGGTGAGGGGGCCGCTGGGCGGCGTGCGCGCCGTGGGAGAGGTGGGACCGATGGACAGGGAAGTCGCCGTGCCCAGAGTCGTGGTCGGTGTCGACGGGTCGTCGTCCTCGTACGGAGCCCTGCGCTGGGCGGTGCGGTACGCGGGCCTGGTCGGCGGTGCCGTGGAGGCGGTCTCCGTGTGGGAGCTGCCGGGGCTGTACGGCTGGTCGGGGCCCGCGGTGGACATGGACGTGGACCAGGAGGAGGCCCGGGACCGGATGCGGCAGGAGCTGACGGAGGTGCTCGGCAGCGAGGGAGCGCAGTCCGTCACGACGCATCTGGTGCACGGCAACGCCGCCGACGTGCTGGTGCGGGCCTCGGCGGGGGCCGAGGTGCTGGTCGTCGGCAGCCGGGGCCGGGGCGGGTTCGCCCGGGCGCTGCTCGGTTCCGTCAGCATGCAGGTGACGCAGCACGCCGACTGCCCGGTGGTGGTCGTGCGCTCCCGGGAGTCGTGAGCCGGCGCCTCGCCCGTCCCGGTCAGATGCTCGCGCCCGCGCCGTACGGCGCGTACAGGTTCAGCAGCCGGGTACGGGCCGCGCTCAGGCGGTGGCCGACCACCTGCCCCACCCACTGGCTGACGGCGGCGCCCAGCTCCGGGTCCTCCCGGCACAGGGTCAGAACGGTCGCCGCGTCGAACTCGTACGCCCGGACCGGCGTGGTGGCCTCGGCACCCAGGTGCCACGCATGAGGCGCGAACAGCCAGGACCAGCCGACCAGTTCGCCCGGCCCCAGACTCTCGATGACGGCCGCCCGCCGACCGGGCACCCGCATGTCCAGCTCGACCCGGCCGGTACGGACGATCCAGAACCGGTCGGCGTGGCCGCCTTCCTCGAAGAGCCTGGTCCCCTGGGGGAACGAGACCTCCCGGGCGAAGCGCATCAGCCGTTGCCGCTGACCTGCGGGCAGGGCGCGCAGCATGCTGAGGGTCGGCGGGGCGTTCATGGCAGGCCTCCTGGGAACGCGTGAGAACTCCTGACTCCTGTTGCCAGCGTGCGGGTCCGGCCCCGGGCCCGCCATGGGCCGAGCGGTCCCCGTGACCGGGACCTTGAGCACCTCCGCGGGGCCCGCTGCCGGGGCCGGTCAGTTCTGCGCGGCCGCCCACTCGTGGTACGCCGCCACCGCCGTCGGCAGGGTCGGGAAGATGCGGTCGGGGCCCACCGCGTCGGCGAGACCGTAGGCGCGGAGGTCGTCCAGGAGGTCCTGTTTGACGCGGGCCAGGGCGAACACGACGTCGCGGGCGACGAGTTCGCGGCGGAGCTCGTCGACCGCGTCGAGGGCGGTGATGTCGACCTCCACGTTCGCCTCGGTGTTCAGGACGAACCACCGGACGGGGTCGGTCTGTCCGTCGACGGCGGCCAGCGCCCGGCGCCGGAAGTCCTCCGCGTTGGCGAAGAACAGCGGCGAGTCGTAGCGGTAGACGAGAAGGCCGGGGACCGTACGGGCGGCGGGGTAGTCGTCGATGTCGTGCATGCCGGCCAGACCGGGCACCAGGCCCTCGACCGCGTCGTGCGGACGGGCCACCCGGGTGAGGAGCTCCGTGACGGACAGGCCGACGGCGACCAGCACGCCGTACAGGATGTCCAGGGTGAGGACCCCGGCCAGGCAGCCGAGTGCCAGCAGGAGTTCGCGGCGGCGGAAGCCGGCCAGGCGGCGGAAGCCGGCCAGGTCGATCATGCGCAGGGCCGCGTAGACCACGAGGGCGCCGAGGACCGCGGACGGCGTGCGGGTCAGCAGCGGGCTGAGCAGCAGCAGGACCGCGAGGACGAGGGCCCCGGCCACCAGGGAGTACGCCTGGCTGCGGGCGCCCGCCGAGGCCGCGAGGGCCGTGCGGCTGGCGCTGCTGCTCACCGGGAAGCCGTGCACGGCGCTCGCGCCGAGGTTGGCCGCGCCGAGGGCCAGGAACTCCTGGTCGGCGTCGAGGGTGGGCTCCTCGTCGTCCGGGCCGGCTCCGGTGAAGGCGCGCGCGGTGAGGATGAAGTCCGTGTAGGCGACCAGGAGGACGCCCAGTGCGGGCAGGACCAGGCGGGGGATCTCGCCGAGGTCCGGCAGGGCGAGGTCCGGCAGGCCGGCGGGGACCGTGCCGATCACCTTGATGCCGTAGCGGTCGTCGAGGCCGAACACGGCGACGGCCGCCGTGGCCAGGGCCACCACCAGCAGTGGGCCGGGAAGGACGGGGAAGTACCGGGCGGTGAGCAGGAGCACCGTGAGGGCCAGTGCCGCGAGGACGACGGTGGGCGGGTGTGCGTCTCCCAGCCGGGTGAGGAAGGACCACAGCTGGGGGAAGAACGCGGTGCCGGTCGTCGGGACCCCGGTGAGCTTGGTCAGCTGGTCGACCATCATGATCAGGGCCACGCCGGTCAGGTAGCCGATGAGGACCGGGCGGGACAGCAGGTCGGCGAGGAAACCGAGCCGTATCGCCCGCGCGGCCAGGCAGAGCAGGCCGACCGTGGCGGCGAGGGTGGCGGCCAGTACGGCGTACCGGGCGGGGGCGCCGGCGGCGAGCGGGCCGACCACGGTGGCCGTCATCAGCGCGGTCGTCGACTCCGGGCCCACCGAGAGCAGCCGCGAGGATCCGAACACCGGGTACAGGACCAGCGCGGGCAGGATCGCCCACAGCCCCGCGACCGGCTGCAGCCCGGCCACCTCCCCGTACGCCATGACCTGCGGCACCAGGTACGCGGCGACGGTCCCGCCGGCCAGCAGGTCGCCCTTCAGCCAGGTACGCCGGTAGCCGAGCAGCAGGACGAGACCGGGCGCGAGCCGACGCCATCCCGCGTGTCCTTGTCCGCCCTGGGCCATGCGCCGCCTTCCGCCGTGTGGTCTCCCAGCATCCACCGGACGGTACCCGCCCACCCGGCGGACGCGCGGCACCTCGTCAACAGCCCCGGCGGGCAGGACGTTTCGGCCTGACGGGGAAAGCCCCGCAGTGCCGGGCGGTCTCCCGTGGCCCCGTCCGGGGTTCGGGATGGGCCGAACGGCCCGGGCAGGGGACCACCGGACCCTGCCGTCGGCCGCTCGGGCGCACCAGGCTGGATGCCGGGCCGGCCGACCTCCGAGGAGCAGCAGACATGAACGCAGCGGTCGTACAGAGCTCCGGCGAGGGCGGCCGAAGCCGGTTAGAGGCCCGCGGCGTGGTCGGGGACGTAGGTCTGCAGGTCACGCGGCGGTCGCTGGTAGCCCGTCGGTGCGGGCCGCTCGGGCAGCTCCAGCACCGGCGGCGGCACGTCGCGGTACGGCACGGTCGAGAGCAGGTGGGCGATCATGTTCAGGCGGGCTGCCCGCTTGTCGTCGCTCTCCACGATGTACCACGGCGCGTCGGAGATGTCGGTGTGCACCATCATCTCGTCCTTGGCCCGGGAGTACGCCTCCCAGTGGGTGATCGACTCCAGGTCCATCGGCGAGAGCTTCCAGCGCCGCAGCGGGTCCTCCAGCCGCTTGCGGAACCTGTCCTGCTGCTCGGTGTCGCTCACCGAGAACCAGTACTTGCGCAGCAGGATCCCCGACTCGACCAGCATCCGCTCGAAGATCGGGCAGTGCCGCAGGAAGAGCTGGTGCTCCTCCTTGGTGCAGAAGCCCATCACGTGCTCGACCCCGGCCCGGTTGTACCAGGACCGGTCGAACAGCACGATCTCCCCGGCGGCCGGCAGCTGCTCGACGTACCGCTGGAAGTACCACTGGGTCCGCTCGCGCTCCGTCGGCTTCGGCAGCGCCGCGATCCGGGCGGTGCGCGGATTGAGGTGCTCGGTCACCCGTTTGATCGTGCCGCCTTTGCCTGCGGCGTCCCGGCCCTCGAAGATCACTACAAGACGGGCACCCGTGGCCCGTACCCACTCCTGCAGTTTCACCAATTCGGTCTGCAAGCGCAGCAGTTCCGTCTCGTACACCCTGCGCGGCAGCTCCGCCGCCTTCTTGCCGGCCATGCCGCCTCCGCCACCCGATGATCTACTCATGGAGCCATCCGATGTCCAAGGTCGAACACCAGGACGCCACCGTACTGTCCGACGACGAGCTGCGCACCCTCGACGCCCACTGGCGTGCCGCCAACTATCTGGCCGCCGGCCAGATCTACCTGATGTCCAACGCGCTGCTCACCGAGCCGCTGCGTCCCGCGCACATCAAGCCGCGGCTGCTGGGCCACTGGGGCACCTCGCCCGGCCTGAACCTCGTGTACACCCACCTCAACCGGGTGGTCCGGGCGCGCGGCCTGGACGCGGTGTGCGTGTGGGGGCCGGGACACGGCGGCCCGTCGGTGCTGGCCAACTCCTGGCTGGAGGGCAGCTACAGCGAGACCTACCCCGACGTCCCGCGGGACGGGGCGGGGATGGCGCGGCTGTTCCGGCAGTTCTCGTTCCCCGGGGGCGTGCCCAGTCACGTGGCCCCGGAGACGCCGGGCTCGATCCACGAGGGCGGTGAGCTCGGCTACTCCCTGGCCCACGCCTACGGCGCCGCCCTGGACCATCCGGACCTGCTGGTGGCCTGTGTGATCGGCGACGGCGAGGCGGAGACCGGCCCGCTGGCCGCGTCCTGGCACTCCAACAAGTTCCTCGACCCGGTGCACGACGGTGCCGTCCTGCCGATCCTGCACCTCAACGGCTACAAGATCGCCAACCCGACCGTCCTGTCCCGCCTGCCCGAGGCCGAACTCGACGCCCTGCTGAGGGGGTACGGCCACGAGCCGATCCACGTCACCGGCGACGACCCGCACGAGGTCCACCGGGCCATGGCCGCCGCGATGGACGACGCCCTGGACCGCATCGCCGTCATGCAGCGCTCGGCACGCGAGGACGGCAGCACCGAACGCGTGCACTGGCCGGTGATCGTGCTGCGCACGCCCAAGGGCTGGACCGGCCCCGCCGTGGTGGACGGCGTGCCCGTCGAGGGCACCTGGCGGGCCCACCAGGTACCGCTCGCCGCCGTGCGTGAGAACCCCGAGCACCTGCGGCAGTTGGAGGCCTGGCTGCGGTCGTACCGGCCCGAGGAGCTGTTCGGTCCCGACGGCCGGCCCGTCGCCGACGTGCTGGCCTGCGTCCCCGACGGTGCGAAACGGCTGGGCGCCTCTCCCTACGCCAACGGCGGCCTGCTGGTGCGGGACCTGCCGCTCGCCGGCCTCGACGAGTTCGCGGTCCCCGTCGACAAGCCGGGCACGACCCTGCACGAACCCACCCGGGTCCTCGGCGACTTCCTCGCCCGGATCATGAAGGACACGCGACAGCGCCGGGACTTCAGGCTGGTCGGCCCGGACGAGACCGCCTCCAACCGGCTCCAGGCCGTCTTCGACGTGAGCGGCAAGGCCTGGCAGGCCGGGCGGCTCCCGGTCGACGAACACCTCGAACCGCACGGCCGGGTGATGGAGATCCTCTCCGAACACCTCTGCCAGGGCTGGCTGGAGGGTTACCTCCTCACCGGCCGGCACGGGCTGTTCTCCTGCTACGAGGCGTTCGTGCACATCGTCGACTCCATGGTCAACCAGCACATCAAGTGGCTGAAGACGTCGCGTCGCCTGCCCTGGCGGGCTCCCATCGCCTCCCTCAACTACCTGCTCACCTCGCACGTGTGGCGCCAGGACCACAACGGCTTCTCCCACCAGGACCCGGGCTTCGTCGACCACGTCCTCAACAAGAGCCCCGAAGTCGTCCGCGTCTACCTCCCGCCGGACGCGAACACCCTCCTGTCCGTCGCCGACCACGTGCTGCGCAGCCGCGACTACGTGAACGTGATCGTGGCGGGCAAGCAGCCCTGCTTCGACTGGCTGTCGATGGACCAGGCCCGCGTCCACTGCGCCCGCGGCGCCGGGATCTGGGACTGGGCCGGCACCGAGAACGGCTCCCGTGAGCCGGACGTGGTGCTCGCGTGCGCCGGCGACGTCCCCACCCAGGAGGTGCTCGCCGCCGCCCAGCTGCTCCGCGGCCACCTGCCCGAGCTGGCGGTACGGGTGGTGAACGTCGTCGACATGACCCGCCTCATGCCGCACGAGGAGCACCCGCACGGGATGACCGACTTCGAGTACGACGGCCTGTTCACCACCGACAAACCGGTGATCTTCGCCTACCACGGCTACCCCTGGCTGATCCACCGCCTCGCCTACCGCCGCACCGGCCATTCGAACCTGCACGTACGCGGATACAAGGAGTCCGGCACCACGACCACCCCGTTCGACATGGTCGTCCGCAACGACCTGGACCGCTACCGCCTCGTCATGGACGTCATCGACCGCGTCCCCGGCCTCGCCGTCCGCGCCGCCGCGGTACGCCAGCAGATGGCCGACGCCCGCACCCGTCACGAGGCCTGGATCCGCGAGCACGGCACCGACCTGCCCGAGGTGGCTAACTGGAGCTGGGCCGGCTGACCGACCCCGCCCCGGGCAGGCAGGACCCGGGCGGACCGACGAGACCGGCCGCGCCCGGCACGGCAGGCCGCGGCCGGACAGCCGGCGCACGGCACCGGGCGGTGGCGCCACCGTCGCCACGCGTCACGTGGTGTGCGCGGGGACCCGGCGCGGTTGCCGGCCGTGACCACGGACGGGTCCGGTCCTCCGGCCTCTGCGCCGTGCGTGGCCCGTCCGGCGGTGGACGGGGGCCGGTCGGCCCAAGCGGCCGGTTCCCGGCCGGTACAGGCTGGATCCTTGGGACGGCGTGTCCGGAGCCCGACGCCGTGACCGGGCGCCGTATCCGGGCCCGACCCGGGCCCTTCGCCGGGCCGGACGGGACTGTCGGCCCCTGGACCCGCCCCTGACCGGCGGCGGAGGCTGACAGGACCCGGTGTCCCAGGACGGTGGTACCGCAGGACGAGAGACGAGGCGGCCGATGTACTCCCATGACGGATTCCGCGAACTGGACCGTGGCGAGTGCCTGCGACTGCTCGCCGGGGTCCCCGTCGGCCGGATCGTCCACACCCGGCACGCGCTGCCCGCCGTGCTGCCCGTCAACTTCGGCCTGGACGGGGACGGCGCCGTGCTGCTGCGGACCTCCGCGGCCTCGGAACTGGTGCACGCCATCGACGGTTCCGTGGTGGCCTTCGAGGCCGACGAGGTGGACGCGGACAGCCGGTCCGGCTGGAGCGTGGTCGTCACCGGCGCCGCGACCGTGGTGGACGACCCGGCCGAGCACGAACGGCTGGTCCGCGAGGGGCCGCGTTCCTGGGTGCCGACGCCGCAGGAGGTCTTCGTGCGCATCGAGCCGGACCTGGTCACCGGACGGGAACTGACCGGTGGAGGCACCGAGCACCTGCCTAACCGCTCATTTCCGGCAATTCGGCACGGGAGCCGGCCGACGGACTGAGTCCCGTGGTGGAGCAGGGGTCCGCAGGGGTTAGCGTGGTGGGCGCTGACCGTCGGCCCCTGCCGGCGGGCGTCGGTCGTGAGGGGCGGAAGGGCGGGACATGCGGGGCGGGGCGGTTTCGTGAGATTGCTGCACACTTCCGACTGGCACCTCGGCCGCTCGTTCCACCGGGTGAACATGCTCGACGCCCAGACCGATTTCATCGGCCACCTCGTGGAGACCGTACGCGAGCGGGCCGTCGACGCCGTGCTCGTGGCGGGGGACGTCTACGACCGCGCGGTCCCGCCGCTCGCCGCGGTCGAACTGTTCGACGACGCGCTGCACCGGCTCGCCGGCCTGGGCGTGCCCACGGTGATGATCTCCGGCAACCACGACTCCGCCCGTCGCCTCGGCGTCGGCGCCGGTCTCATCGACCGCGCGGGCATCCACCTGCGTACCGAACCGTCCGCCGCCGGTACGCCGGTCGTACTCGCCGACGCCGTCGGCGAGATCGCCTTCTACGGGCTGCCCTATCTCGAACCCGCCCTGGTGAAGGACGAGTTCGGGGTGGAGAAGGCCGGTCACGAGGCGGTGCTGGCGGCCGCCATGGACCGGGTCCGCGCCGACCTCGCCGCCCGTGCCCCCGGCACCCGCTCCGTCGTCCTCGCGCACGCGTTCGTGACCGGCGGCGAGGCCAGCGACAGCGAGCGGGACATCACCGTCGGCGGGGTGGCCGCCGTCCCGGCAGGTGTCTTCGACGGCGTCGACTACGTGGCGCTGGGCCATCTGCACGGCTGCCAGACCATCACCGAGCGCGTCCGCTACTCGGGCTCCCCGCTGGCGTACTCCTTCTCGGAGACCGATCACCGCAAGAGCATGTGGCTGGTCGACCTGGCCGGTGACGGCACGGTCACCGCCGAGCGACTCGACTGCCCGGTCCCGCGCCCCCTGGCCCGCCTCCGGGGAACCCTGGACGACCTGCTGGCCGACCCCGCCCTGACCCGGTACGAGGACGCCTGGGTCGAGGCCACCCTCACCGACCCGGTCCGCCCCGCCGACCCCATGGCCCGGCTCACCGACCGCTTCCCGGGCACCCTCAGCCTGGTCTTCGCCCCCGACCGCGCCCCGGACGACCCCGACGTGACCTACGCCCGGCGCCTCGCCGGCCGCACCGACCGGCAGATCGCCGAGGACTTCGTCGCCCACGTGCGCGGCGCGGGCCCGGACGAACGGGAACTGACCGTGCTCGGCGAAGCCTTCGACGCCGTGCACGCGGACGCCGTGGCCCGCGAGGTGCTCCGGTGACCGCCCACGCGCACAGCACGCCGCCCGCTTGCCCGCACAGCGCGCAGTCCGGCCGCCCGCGCGGTGCGGTGACAGCGGGCCCGGGGCGGCCCGGGGAGGGTGCCCAGTGAGGCTTCACCGGCTCGATCTCACCGCCTTCGGGCCCTTCGGCGACACCCAGAGCGTCGACTTCGACGCGCTCAGTGCCGCCGGGCTCTTCCTCCTGCACGGCCCGACCGGCGCCGGCAAGACCTCCGTCCTGGACGCCGTCTGCTACGCGCTCTACGGCACCGTCCCCGGCGCCCGCCAGAGCGGCCAGGGCCTCACCCTGCGCAGCGACCACGCCGACCCGGCCGTCCGCACCGGGGTCCGCCTCGAACTCACCGTCGCCGGACGACGGCTGGAGATCACCCGGCAGCCGCCCTGGGAGCGCCCCAAGAAGCGCGGCTCCGGCACGACCCTGGACAAGGCCCAGACCTGGCTGCGCGAGTACGACACGAAGGGCGCCGCCTGGAAGGATCTCAGCCGCTCCCACCAGGAGATCGGCGAGGAGGTCACCCAGCTGCTCGGCATGAGCCGGGAGCAGTTCTGCCAGGTCGTGCTGTTGCCCCAGGGCGACTTCGCCCGTTTCCTGCGCGCCGACGCGGGAGCGCGCGGCCAGCTGCTCGGCCGGCTCTTCGACACCCAGCGCTTCGCCGACGTCGAGAAGCGCCTCGCCGAGCGGCGGAAGTCCACCGAAGCCCGGGTGCGGGACGGTGACTCCGCGCTGCTCGCCGACGCGCACCGGATGCAACAGGAGGCCGGCGACGCGATGGAGCTGCCGGACCTGGCCCCGGGTGACCCCGGCCTCGCCGAGGCCGTCCTGACCGCCGCAGCGGTCGCCCGCAGCACCGCACGGGAGCGCCGCACTCTCGCGAACTGCCGCCTCGACATGGCCGAGTCCGCCCAGTTCGCCGCCGACCGCGCGCTGGCGGACACCCGTGAACTGGCCCGTCTGCAGGGCAGGTTCGCGCAGGCGCGGCAGCGTGCGGTCCGGCTGGCGGAGGGGGCCGGGGCTCACCAGGAGGCGCAGGCGCGGATGGAGCGGGCGCGGAAGGCGGAGGCGGTGGCGCCGGCGCTGGAGCTGCGCGAGGCCGCCGAGACCGGGCACCGCGCTGCTGCCGCCGCC